>JAXKHW010000320.1:0-16173 GCA_036549635.1 Collinsella sp.
CTCGCGCAGGGGCTCAAGGTGAGTGGAGCCGCACTCGACGTTAATGTCAGTGCCGCAGTAATCGGTGTTGATGGCATGGACCGTGGCGCCCAGACGCTGCAGCGCGGCAGGCGTGGTCTGGCACGAAGCGCCGTGGCCGCAGTCGACGGCAACGACCAGGCCATCGAGCTTAAGGCCGTCGAGCGTGCTGATGGCATGATCGACATATGCCTTGCGAGCATCCTTCATCTTGATGATGTGGCCCACGCCGGCACCGGTCGGCAGCGTGTCGGCAGCCATGGCCTCCTCGGACATGACCCAAGCGCTGATCTCTTCCTCGACAGCATCGGGAAGCTTCATGCCCTTGCGGCTAAAGAACTTGATGCCGTTGAACTCCGGCGGATTGTGCGAAGCAGAGATGACGATGCCGCCGTCGAGCTCGTTTTGGACGGTGAGCAGCGCCACGGCCGGCGTAGGGATAACGCCGCAGCAGTGCGGTCGGCCGCCCTCGGCCATAATGCCGGCGGTCAGAGCACTCTCGAGCATGGTGCCCGAAAGACGCGTGTCACGGCCGATGCAAATGTCCGGACCAAGGAACTTGGTCGCCGCACGGCCAAGACGAAACGCGAGGTCGCACGAGAGGTCGGCGTTGGCGACGCCGCGGACGCCATCGGTACCGAAGATGTTCTGGGGCATAGGATCGCTCCTTCCCAAGTGGGCAAAACGCAGTCGCCCACCCTAGTCGAAAAAGAAAAGCGGGACCCGCCGAGCAATCGGCAGGCCCCGCTTGTACATTGTATCTCGTAAGGAGATAAAACCTTAGCGCTGGGAGAACTGGGGAGCGCGGCGAGCCTTCTTGAGGCCGTACTTCTTGCGCTCGACCACGCGAGCATCGCGCGTAAGGAAACCGGCCTTCTTGAGGTCAGCACGGTAGTCGCCAGCGTTCAGAAGAGCGCGAGCGATGCCCAGGCGCAGAGCGCCGGACTGACCGGAGATGCCGCCGCCATCGCACAGAGCGATAACGTCGAACTGACCGGCGGTGTCGGTCACCTTGAAGGGAGCAAGGGCGTTCTCAACGAGCTGATGACGGCCGAAATACTGCTCGGCGTCACGCTTGTTGATGGTCACCTTGCCGGTGCCGGGGACGAGACGGACGCGGGCGACGGCGTTCTTACGACGGCCGGTACCCTGGTAGACAACGGTGTTCTCAGCCATCTTTAAGCCTCCAGCTCAATCTTCGTGGGGTTCTGGGCAGCGTGCGGATGCTCGGCACCAGCGTAGACCTTAAGCTTGGTCATCTGGGCACGGCCGAGGGTGGTCTTGGGCAGCATGCCGCGAACGGCGCGCTCGATGACCTTCTCCGGGTGCTTCTCCATAGCCTGGCGGAAGCTCTCAGCCTTGAGGCCGCCGTTGTAGCCGCTGTGGCGATAATAGGTCTTCGTGTCGGCCTTGTTACCGGTAAGCTGGACCTTATCGGCGTTGATGACGACAACGAAGTCGCCGCAGTCGCTGTTGGGCGTGAACTGGGGCTTGTTCTTACCGCGCAGGATCATTGCGATCTGGGTGGCAAGACGGCCCAGGACAGCACCATCGGCGTCGACGAGAACCCAGTTGCGCTGGACCTCGCCCTGCTTGGCGTAGTGAGTCGATTTCGAAATCACTTAGACTCCTCCATGTACAGTACGTGTTGTTACAGAGATTCACGGGGCTCTGCAAGTAACCCGTCCATATTACCCCGCTCGTCGCCCGAGTCAACAGGTATTTTGGCTCTGACCAGACTTTCTGCACATGTCGTCCATGGGTCATGACGTCGCGACGCTAGCGCTCGACAAACGCCTCGATATCTCCCAGCAATCGCTTTGCCTCCTGGCGGCCCTGAATATACAGGTCGAGGAGCTTTGCCGGATCGTGCTCAACGTGGCCGACCTCGACCGGCTTTTGCGGAGCAACGACCAGCGCACGGCCCTCGCGCTCATACTTCCACAGATGCATGCGTTGGATGTTATAGCGGTCGTGGCGCGTCTCGATAGCCTCGAGCAGGTAGGGGTAGTCGGCATAGCGGGCGCGCGCGGCGGGCATAAACTCGTAAGGCTTTTTCTCGTATGAGCGGTCCTGCGTAACGATAACGACCGCACGGTCGAAGCCCGCCTCCTCGAGCACATGCTCGATAGGGACCGAATCGGCTACGCCGCCGTCGACGTATTTGTGCCCGTCAATCTCGACCGGCGGCGTCACCAGCGGCAGCGACGTCGAGGCGCGCACGGCATCGAGGTCGAGCACGGCGCTTTTGACCGGCAGGTACGCGGCGGTTCCAAAGAGCATGTCCGTCGCGGCGGCGTACATCTCGATGGGGCGGGCGTCGAACGTCTCGTTGTCAAAGGGATCCAGGCGGTCCTGGACGTCGTTAAAGATAAAGTCGTAACCCACAATAGAGCCCGTGGACGCAAACGATGCGGCACCCATGTAGCGGCTGTCGTTACAGAAAGCCAGGTTGATGCGGTTGGCACGGCCGATCTGGTGCGACTTGTAGTTCACGCCGTTGAGGGCGCCGGCCGATACGCCATATACCGCCGGAATCTCGACGCCGGCCTCCATGAAAACGTCGAGCACGCCTGCGGTAAATTGCCCGCGGAAGCTGCCGCCCTCCAAAACGAGCGCGACCTTGCCGGCGTTCTTTGCCCTATCTTCTGCAGTCATATTGACCTCCTGCTGTTTCGTTTGGGCTTCTTCTACCCAGTTTTGGGATAGAGAGCGCATTGGTTTTGGAGTTGCGGAGGACGGGGCGGTCGGCGGGAAAGCGCGTCCCACTCTGCGTTGCTGCGGCGCATGGCCGGCTGAGATTCGATATCATCGCATCTATATAGGTTTGAGGCTTTGCGCGGAGAATCCGCGTATTTGCTTCGCAAATCCGCACCGGCTTCGGCCGCCTGCCGGCGTCCTCGCCCGCGGGCTAAAAACGCTCACGCGTTTTCTTTACGCCCGCGCCCTGCGCAGAGTTCGATTCTCCGCGGTATCTGTATGTAATAAAAAAGCAGGTAGAAACACTTCTCTACCTGCTTGTAACTATTGGTGGAGCTGGCGTTCATTCGGTCGAACACCTCGCCACCTGGACCTATAGCGCCAGGCAGCGACGGATTATCGCCCAAGCCGGCAGAATCGTCAAACGTGAACGCCACGCGCAGGCCGTCGTCATCGTCGGGGCCGCCCAGCACCACGCGCGCCACGAACGTGCGCAGGAGCTGCGCGTCGTCCACCTCGGCGGCGGCCATGCCCTCAAGCCAGAACAGCGCGCGGTCGTAGTCAAGGCGGGCGGCCTCAAGGGCCTCGGCCGTGCGCAGCTCGTCCTTGAGGAGCGCCTGCCGCTGCTTCAGCGCGTCTATGCGCTCCTTGCCGCCCGGCGGCGCGATGCCCGACTCGATGGCCGCCCATATGTTGGAGAACGCCGTCTCGATCTTGGCCAGCTCGCCCTTTATGGTCTCGCTCAAGGGCTTCTCGTCGGCGCGCTCCTCCTCGGCGTCGGCCAGCATGCGAGCGATGCGCTCGCGGCTGTCGGCGCTGCCCAGGGCCTCGCGCACGGCGTCGGCCACGCGCTTCTCCACGGCATCGCGGCGCACGGTGCGCCCGCAGCTGCGGCAGCGGTAGTAGTGATAGGGCCTGCCCGACTTGCCCGTGCCGCTGGTGCCGGTCATCAGCCCGCCGTCGCGCCCGTCGTAGAGCTTGCCCGTGAGCGGGAAGTCCCACGCTTCGGTCTTGGCGCGGGGCCTGTGCGAGTCCTCAAGCATCCGTATCACCCTCTCCTCGTCATCCATGGGAACGATGGCGGGCATGCCGCCGGGCACGACCACGCCCGCGTAGCGGTACTCCCCGCCGTTCTCCCGCCGCATCAGTATGCGGCGCACCGTCTGGAAGCGCCACTTGCCGCCGCGCTTGGTGCGGTACGGCTCCCAGGCGCGCACCACGTCGGCCACCGACTTGCCCGACAAGACCATGCGCACGCCCAGGCGGATGGCGGCGGCCTCCTCCTCGTTGACCACGTAGCGCCCGTCCACTATGTCCCAGCCGTAGCGCACGCAGCCGTTGGCCATGCACCGCTCGGCGTTCTTCTGTATGCCGTCGCGTATGCGCTCGCCGTCGAGCGCGCTCTCGTACTCCGCCAGCACCTCCAGCATGCCCAGCTGCAGCACGCCCGCCGAGCCGTCCGAAATGTCCTCGCCCGCGTACAGTATCTCGACGCGGCAGCGGCGCAGCATGATGCGCGCCATGGCCATCTCGTCGCGGTTGCGCATGATTCGGGTAACTTTATATATGACCACGAAATCGAACAGCCCTCGCTTGGCGTCGGCCATCATGCGCTGGAACTCGGCGCGGTCGGTGTTGGTGCCCGTCTGCGCGAAGTCGCAGTACGTGGCCACCACGCGCAGGTCGTTCTCGGCGCAGTAGGCGCGGGACTTCTCCACCTGTATCTCTATGGACTCGCCGCGCTGGTTGTGGCTCGAGAAGCGGGCGTATATCGCCGCGCGCCCGCCCACGGCTACTCCATCTCGTCGGCGGCCTGGAACCACACCACCGTGCCGATCACGCGCACGGGTCCGTCGTCCATGCCGAAAATCATGTCCTCGTAGTCCTCGAAGCTATCCGCCGACAGCATCAGCTTGGTGCTGCCCTTGTACCAGCGGCGCATGACCGCGCGGTAGTCCTCGGTCTCCACCACGGCGATGGACCCGTTGGCGGGCTGGCGGTCGGGGTCGACCAGCACGTGGCTGCCCTCGGGTATGACGCGGTTCATGCAGTCGCCCTCGACCTCCAGGGCGAACGCGCGCGGATGCCCGGCGCACACCGAGGCGGGCACCTCAACGCGGTGCGCTATCTCCTCCTCGTCGGCGAGCGCGCCGGCGTGCACGCGCCCGAGCGTGAGCAGCGGCACGGTTGCGGTGCTGGCCACCACGGGCATGGCACCGGCGGGCAAAACAACGCCATCTGTTCCCTCGTCAATAACCTCGCCTTTACTGATATTGAAATAATCCGCAATACGCTGAACTGCGCCCATGCGAGGCACTGCTCGCCCGTTTTCCCACTGAGATACGGCCATAGCGGAGACGGCGGCAACTTTGCCGAACTCCTCCTGCGTCATGTCGTGCTGCGTCCTAATCCTTCGGATGTTCTCGGCTATGCTCACGTGTCCTCCTTCCGCTGCGACCGTTGAAATCTTTTTACAGAATATGACAAATCTTCTTTACAGTCACTATATGTTTGGTTATAGTCTTAGGCATACCAAGCAAGGAGGTGATTCGATGGAATTGGTTGATGCGCGCAAGAAGGCACGGTACTCACAGGAGGCCGTGGCTGGCCTTCTCGGCATCTCGCGGCCCACGTACGCAAAGATGGAAAGCAACCCCGATAGCGTGACTGTCGAGGACGCCAAAAAACTGGCAAAACTTTTCGGCGTACGTGTGGCTGATATTTTTTTCGGCAGCAACGATAGTTAAACCTATAGATAGGAGACACACCATGACCACCAAAAGCCACCAGCCCGAGTTCGTCGCCGAGATCATCGGCAAAACGCTCGACCACCTCATCGACGACCGCAAGCGCGTGGCCGTCGACTTCGAGCTGGCCGAGAACGGCTGCATGGAGGAGACGCACGGCAGCCTCAAGCGCCGCATCGAGGCCATGTGGGGCTTCCAGACGAGCGGCATCGAGCTTCTGGAGGCGAGCACGATCTGGTTCGAGCTCGGCGGCATGCAGTTCAACGTCTACAGCTCCGTGCAGTTCAGCGTGAACGGCAAGGGCTGGAGCACCGACTTCAAGACCATCGCGCGCGACACCGCGTACGACGAGAAGGAGTAGGCCATGCTGAACGAGGTGACCGTACGGGGGGGGTTCACCGCCCTCAACGTGAAGAGCGGCAAGTGCGTGCTGCAGTTTGAGCTGGACCCGAAGTTCCGCGACTCCATCCCCAAGCTGGTGGAGTTCACGGGGCAGATGCTCAACATCCACGTGTACGACGACCAGGAGGTGATGTTCGTGGATAGGGACACCGGTGAGGTCGCCTACGAGGACGCCCCGCTGCCTCTGCCGGGCGTCGCGGGCGAATGACCCCGATACAGCGCGCCATGTGCGACGAGTGCGCCGCCATGATGCGCGAGTTCTACAAGGACCCAGAGAACGAGAGGAAGTTCCAGGAATGGAAAAGATCAAGGGAAAGAGGGTGCGCGTCGCAGCCGGCAAGCGAAAGACGCGCACCGCAACGGTTCACTTCCGAACCGAGACCAGTGTAACACCCGAGCAGCGCCGCGAGAGGCTGCAGGCCGTTTTCGCCGCCCTGTTCGTCTGCACGTGCATCGCCGCCACATGGGCGCTGGAGGCAACAGTATGGCCGAGGTAGACGCCAAGGCCCAGGCCCTCGTGGCCAAGGCGTGCGGCTGGGTTGCCTCGAACCCCGATACATGGGCGAAGCTGCGCCGCATCTGCTACCGCCTGATGCTGGAGGGCCACGTCATCCAGCGCGACAACGTGTACACCCTGGCGTGCCAGAACGGCATGACCGTGAGCGAGGCCAGCGAGTTCAAGCGCGACCACAACCTGTGGAGCGTGCTGTCCCGCTACATGGTGCTGCAGCGCCCTTCCATGCTGGCCGCCGTGAGCTTCCGCCGCACGCCGATGGACTCCGTGGACCTGGTGGGCACGTGGGAGGCCATCGTGGGCCCAGCCGTTTTCGCCGCCTCCACGCTAACCGAGGCGCAGGGCATCTACGACAGGGGCGCGCAATGAGGTGCACCGTCACGGTCGAGGGCCGAATGCCGAGCCTGAACGACTACATCAGCGCCGAGCGCGCCAACCGCTACAAGGCGGCGGCCATGAAGAAGCGCGAGACGGCGCGCGTGAGGGCGGCGGCCATGCAGCAGCACGCGCCGCGCTTCGAGCGCCGGGTGACCGTGCGCACCACGTTCTACGAGCCCGACATGCGCCGCGACGCCGACAACGTGGGCTTCGCGCGCAAGTTCGTGCTCGACGGCCTGGTGGCGGCGGGCGTAATCAGGGACGACTCCCGCAAGTACGTGGAGCAGTGCCCCGACAGGGTGCTCACCGACAGGGCGCGCCCCCGCGTGGTCGTGGAGGTGAGCGACGAGTGACCCGCCGAGACAAGGGCAGGCCGCACAGGGCGTGGCGCAAGGCCGACCTCGACCGCATAGCCGAGCTGGCGGGAAAGGTGCCCGCCCGCGAGATTCGCCGCGAGCTGCGGCTGTCCAAGAACCAGTTGGATAACGCGCGGCGCGTGATCAACGCCAGCGGCGGCCACGTGTCCCTGCGCTGCTACCGCCACCGCCTGGAGCTGTGCCCGTCGTGCGGGTGCCGCAGGGCGACCCTCGGCAAGGACGGCATCTGCGAACCGTGCAGACGCCAGCAGCAGCTTGAGGCCATAGAGGCCCGCATAGCCGAGCTGCTGCCGAGGCTGACCGCAGAGGAGCGCCGCACCTACGAGCGCACCGAGTGCGGCCGAGAGAGCCGCGCCGACCCCATGCCGCAGGCCCCGGACACCTCGGGCATGAGCCGCTACGCCGCCGACAAGGCAGCAGAGGCGCACGACGAGGCCATGGAGCGGTGGCTGTGCCGTTACCTGTACCGCAGGGTCAAGGCGGCGCAGAAGCGCAAGGAGCGCATAGAGAAAAAAGTTCCGAAATCCTGAAAAGTTTTTATCACTTTTAGTTTTCCCAGTTAGGAGACCCAAATGCTCACGGAAATCATCAGCAAGACCGTCGCGGACAAGACGGTGGACAGCATCCTGAGGCGCATCGAGCGTGCCGTCCCCGTGCCCGAGCCGGGCGACGGCGGCTTCGACGCCGCCATGCGCCAGGCGTTCAACATGGGGGCCGCCTGCATGGCCGCGCAAATCAAGAACGGCCCCGTGCCCACCAAGCGCATCGCGCTCATGGGCGAGGTGGCCCGCGTGGCGTGCCGCGCCCGCCTGGTGGGCATGGAGTGCCGCGTGGTCGTAGACGAGGGGGCCCGCGCATGCAATCGCTAGAGGAGGTCGCGATCTGCGACGTGTACCCCTACGAGCGCGCCGACGGCGAGCCGATGAACCCGCGCGACTTCACCACCAGGGAGAGCGCCGAGCACATCGCGGGCCTGGCCGCGCAGTTCAAGGCCAACCGCCTCAACCCCGGCCAGCCCGTCATGAAGCCCATCCTGTACAAGGAGGGCGGCATCTACTGGATCATCGACGGCGAGTGCCGCGTGCGCGCCATGAGGGCCATCGGCACCGAGCGTTTCCTCGCCGAGGTCTACGACGACCTGGACGACGCCGAGCTGGCGCGCGTGGAGGCCGCCAAGGCCATGGTGGAGACCGACGCCAAGCTGGGGCTGACCGCCGAGGAGAAGTCGCGCGGCGTGCAGACCATGCTGGCGCTCGACATTCCCGACGAGGAGGTGGCCGTGGCCGCCCGCACCGACGCGGGCACCGTGGCCAAGGCGCGCCGCGCCGCCCGCAGGGTGCAGGACGCCGCCTACGACATGACGCTCGACCGCCTGGCGGCCATCGCCGAGTTCGAGGGCGACGACGAGGCCGTGGCCGAGCTGCGCGACTGCAAGCAGTCCGAATGGCAGCGCGTGTACGCGAGCCTGAAGGCCGAGGCCGAGCAGAGGCGCAACCGCGCCGAGGTGGTGGCGGTGCTTGCCGACGCGGGCGTCGAGTTCGTCGACGAATGCCCCGAGGGCTTCGCCGCATGCCGCACGTTTTCCGACTACCGCCCCGACCTGGCGGCGCTGGACGCCTACGTGGCCGACAACGCGGGCGCGGGGCTTCTGGCCGAGGAGATGTCGTTCGGCGTGACCCTGCTGGCGCCGGTGGCCGAGGGGGCCGACGAGGCCGCACAGGCCGCAGCCCAGCGCAAGGCCGACTTCCAGGCCGCCTACGAGGACGGCGCGAAGGCCCGCCGCGAGTGGCTTGCCGCCCACGCGGGCGACCTCAAGTCGATGCGCCGCACGGCTCTGGCGCTGACCGCGTTCGTCATGGAGGCCGAGGCCGTGGAATCGTTCGAGGAGTTGCTGGGCCGACCCATCGACCGCACGCCCACCGAGCTGGCCGTGGCCATGGGCTGGCGGGCAGCGTGGAGCATGAGCGGCTGGACGGCCTGGAGCCTCATGGAAGGCGGCAGCTCCGTGTACCTCAACCGAGCGACGGTCGAGAACGTGACCATCATCTACGAGGCCATGAAGGCCGACGGCTACGAGCCGAACGCGGCCGAGACGGAAACCTACGAGGCGTGCATGGCGCGCCTGGGAAGCGAGGAGTAAATGAGCGAAGCAGTTGAGGCCGAGATCATCGAGCCCGAGGAGGCGTCAGAGCTGACCGTGGCGTACTCCCCCGCCGTGATCGAGGCCAACTTCGACGCCCTGGAGGCGCACGTGCGCAGGCTGGTGGCCGACTACGAGGGCGCGACCTACGACATGGGCAAGGACGAGAACGTGAAGGCCGCCAAGCGCGACCGCGCCTACCTCAACGGCATCGCCAAGGAGATAGACGAGCGCCGCAAGGCCGTGAGCCGCGAGTACACGAAGCCCCTGGCCGCGTTCGAGGACAGGTGCAAGGCCGTGGCGGGCATCGCGAAGCAGGCAGCCGACGGCATCAAGGCGCAGCTGGACGAGGCCGAGGAGGAGCGCCAGCTGCGTGCGTACGCCAAGCTGCGGGAGCACTACGAGGAGTTCGCCGGGCTGCTGGCCCCCGTCGTGCCCTATGAGCGTTTCCACGAGAAGCAGTGGACCAACAAGACCTTCGGCGAGGTGAAGGCATTCAAGGCCCTGGAGGCCAAGGCAGAGCGCCTGGCCCAGGACTGGGAAACCCTCAAGGCGCAGTTCCAGGGCGAGCCGTTCTACGACGAGGCCGAGCGCGAGCTGTTCGCCACCCTGGACCTGGGCGCGGCCATAACGGCGGCGCACAAGGCCGAGGAGGAGCGCCGGCGCATCGCCGAGCTGAAGGCGGCCATGGAGCCGGAACCCGTGGAAGAGCCCGAACCCGAACCCGAAGCGGTGCCCGAGCCCGCGGAATGCCAGCCCGCAGAGTTCCCGCAGCCGCTTGAGCAGATGCCCGAGCCGCAGCCCGAGCCGCAGCCAGCGCCCATGCCCGCCCCGGTGCCGCCAGCGCCGCCCGCACCGGCACCCGTGGCCATGGCGGGCGACCCGTGGACGGTCGTGGTGCCGTGCGCCACGCGCGAGCAGATGCAGGGCGTCGCGGCGGCCCTCAAGGCGCAGGGCGTCGTGGGCACCATCATGCACGGCACGGTGGGCCAGGTTTACGAGCGAATGAACGGAGGCTACTAGCATGACCCAGGAACAGCAGTCCATCGACCTCATGGCGGCCGTTGCCCGCGTGCAGCGCGCCGTGGTGGTGCCCAAGGCCAAGTACAACGCTTTCGGCAAGTTCAGCTACCGCAGCTACGAGGACATAGTGGCCGCGCTGAAGGAGCCGTGCGCCAAGGAGGGCCTGGCGTTCTTCATGACCGACGAGCTGGTGCAGATAGGCGACCGCTACTACGTGAAGTCCACGGCGTGCGTGTTCCCCGCCGAGGGCGGCGAGGGCCTGCTGCAGGTGAGCGCCTACGCCCGCGAGGACGAGCACAAGAAGGGCTCCGACGACGCGCAGGTGACCGGCATGGCGTCGAGCTACGCACGCAAGTACGCGCTGTGCGGCGCGTTCGCCATCGACGGGCAGAGCGATCCCGACGCCATGGAGGAGCAGCCCGCGCCCGAGGAGAAGCAGCCGCCCGCAGACGGCCCCTTCACGGCCCACTGCCGCAGCTGCGGGGCGCGCTACCAGTTCGCCAGCATGCCGCAGTACATGGAGTTCGTGGCCAACAGCCCGTGCTGCCCGCGCCCCGACTGGCAGGTGGAGTAGATGCAGGCGCTCACCGAGGAGCTGGACGAGCTGACCGACAGGCTGGAGGCCGAGCTGAAGACCTGCAAGGAGTCGGGCTGCCAGTACGCCGAGAACGAGGCCGAGTACCGCAAGGCCCTGCGCATCGCCATCCTGAACGAGCGCCAGAAGGGCACGCCCGTCACCATCATCGGCGACGTGTGCCGGGGCCAGGAGCAGATAGCGGAGGCCAAGCGCCGCCGCGACTGCTCCGAGGCCATCTACAAGGCCTCGCAGGAGGCCATCAACGTAATCAAGCTGCGTATCCGCATGGTAGACGCGCAGATCACCCGCATCTGGAACAGCGGGGACGTAACCCAAGGAGGGTATCTATGAGCATCAACCGCGTGTGCATATCCGGCAACCTGACCCGCGACCCCGTGCTGCGCTCCACGTCTGGCGGCATGTCCGTGCTGTCCATGGGCGTGGCCGTCAACGACCGCCGCAAGAACCAGCAGACCGGGCAGTGGGAGGACTACCCGAACTTCGTGGACTGCACGCTGTTCGGCACCCGCGGCGAGAAGCTGGCGCAGTACCTCGCCAAAGGCAGCAAGGTGGCCATCGAGGGCAAGCTGCGCTACCGCAGCTGGAACGACCAGCAGACCGGCCAGAAGCGCAGCGCGCTGGAGGTCGTGGTGGACGAGCTGGAGTTCATGAGCGGCCAGCAACAGCAGCAGGGCTACGCGCCGCAGCAGTACGCGCCCCAGGCGGCCCCGCAAGCGCCGCAGGCCCGCACGTACGGCCAGGGACGCCCCGCCCCGGCACCTGCGCCGCAGCAGCCCGCCTACGCGCCGCAGCCGGCCACTCAGCAGGCGTACGCGCCACAGCAGCCCGCGCCGCAGCAGCAGGCCATGCCCGATCTGTACGACGAGGATATCCCGTTTTAGGGAAGGCGACGGCGACACTATGGGCATGGTTATACACGACGACTTCTGGGCGGCCGCGCAGGCCATGCCCGAGAAGCAGCGCGCGCCGTTCATCTACGCCATCGTCGAGTACCGGTTCACGGGCAAGGAGCCGCAGGGCAGCCCCGCGTGGCTGCCTACCTTCCTGGTGCTCAAGGGCAGGCTCGACATGGGCGACGAGAAGAGCGAGCGCGCAAGGAAGGCGGCCAACGCCCGCTGGGGCAACAGGCCGGGGAAGGAAGACGCGGTGGACGATGCGGCGGCACGGGCGCAAGCCGATGCGCAAGCACATGCGGGAGCATATGCGGATACAGATGCAGTCGCACATGCGCAAGCAGATGCGGATGCACATGCAGACGCATCGAGTTGCGGCAATGCAGAGGTTGAGGTTGAGGTTGAGTATATAGATAACCCCTTAATCCCCTTTGACGAAATCGTGCATGCGCTCAACGAGGCAGCCGGCACCCGCTACCGCTCAAGCAGCGCCAAGACCCGCAGGCTGATACACGCCCGCTGGGCCGAGGGCTACCGCCTCCCCGACTTCCTGGCCGTCATCGACACGATGGCGGCCGAGTGGGCGGGCGACCCGAAGATGGCCAAGTACCTGCGGCCCTCCACGCTGTTCTCGCCGAAGTTCGAGGACTACGTGAACCGCGGCCCGAGGACCCAGAAGGAGGCCGACGGCTATGCCGAGTACGACTGAGTGCCCCCACTGCGGGGCGCAGCTGGAGGTCCGCTACGTGGTGCTGGCTGGCCGCCGCACCTTCTGCGGCTGGAAGCCGTGCGGCTGCCCGGGTGCCGTGGCGGAGCGCGACGAGCGTTCGCGCCTTGAGGCCAGGGCCAAGGCCGAGGAGGCCGCAGCCAAACGCCGCCGGGCCTACGAGCGGGCCGGAATCAAGCCCCGCTTCATGACAGCCGCCTCCCCCATGGCCGAGGGCATTGCCGCGAAGGTTGAGCAAGGGCGCGGGGCGTACATCTGCGGCCCCGTGGGAACCGGCAAGACCCACCTGGCGAGCGCCGTGGCGCGGCTCCTGGTGGACGGCGGCACCAGCGTGAGGGTGACCGACATGCTGGGCGTGCTGGCCGCCATCAAGGGCACCTACGGCGGCGACGGCACCGAGGACGGCGTGCTGTCCAGGCTCTCCCGCGTGGGGTGCCTGGTGCTGGACGACCTGGGCAAGGAGTCCCCCACCGACTGGACGCTGGGGCAGGTGTTCCGCGTCGTGAACGACAGGTACGAGAACATGAGGCCCGTGGTCGTGACCACGCAGTACGGCAAGAGCGACCTCATACGCCGCCTGGCCAAGAACGGCGACGAGGAGACGGCGGTGGCCATCGTGAGCCGCCTGTCGGAGATGTGCGACAAGTACGAGCTGCAAGGCAAGGACAGGAGGCTATCGAATGGCAAACGTTGACACGCTGCCCGAGATCCTGCGCCCCCTCATGGAGGGGCCGAGCATCGAGACGCCCAGGTGCGCCGTGTGCGGCGCGCCGTGGCCGCTCAACCGCCACCACATCGTGAGGCGCGGGGCGGGCAAGCTGTTCCGCGACGGGCGCGAGGTTCCCAAGCCCACGGTGATGCTGTGCGGCAGCGGCAACGGCAGCGGCTGCCACGGGCTGGCGCACGCCAACCGGCTGCACTTCCGCTGGGTCAGGGCCGAGCAGAGGTTCAACCGCCCCGCCCCGCCGGGCTCGGGGCACTGGGAGTACCTGCTGCTGCCGGAACCGACCAAGTACGCGGATGCCCTGGCCATGGACGGCTGGGGGCGGCTGCCGAGGGGCAGGCGGTGCATGTGAGCGGGTACGAGCCTTCAAGCGGGTGGAACCTCCCGCCCGGGTGCTTCGAGTCCGACCCCAGGGCACCGTGGAACCGGCCCGACCCGTGGGAGGGCCGCACGTGCCGGGAGTGCCGCTTCTGCGGCCGCGTGCAGGGCGCTGGCGGCGAGGCCGTGTGCGCCCGCGACGCCATGACGGGCGGCGGCCCCGACGTGGAGGCGGTAGACGAGACAAGCGAGGCATGCGAGTGCTTCGAGTTCGAATAGGAGACGAAACGATGAAGAAGATCTACGCGGTGGCCACGGAGAGCGACGTGGTGCTGGCGTTCGAGAGCAGATCGGACGCAGACGAGTACGCAGGCGAGCACGACGGCATGGCGGTGCTGCCGGTGCCGTGCGTGGGGGCCTACGAGTACCCCAGCGAGAAGTCGGCCACCGACTGGGACCGAATCGCCGACGCTCTGCCGAAGGGAGGCGAGCAGGCATGAGGCTGTACATGTGCGCATGCGAACGCTGCGGCAAGGAGGTGCCGGCGACACTGGCGGGTTACGCCAAGATGGTGCTGAGGAACAGCGCGCGAATCGACGGCAAGGCAAGGGCCTTGTGCCCGGAGTGCGCCGAGAGCCTGCGGGCGTGGTTCCTCGCAGGCGCGGTGAAGCCGGAAGGAAGGGAGTAGCCATGGGAATCATCTGCGATACCTGCGGGCGCGATATCGACGCCCTGGGGCAGGACAACATGGGCGTAGACGCGCCGCTGTGCGAGGACTGCTGGGGCGAGCAGCAAAGCCATACGGTAGCAGTGCCGCGTCGCGAGGCTCGCAACCTGAGGTTCGAGAACGCCCGACTGCGCGAAAAGCTGGACGCCGGAACCGAAGAGACGGCCGTGCAGAACCTGCGCAAGGGCATCGAGACGGCCTACGAGGCGAGCCGCGAGCGCGCCCTGGCGCTCACGAAACTGGACGAGTGCGAGTTGTGGCTGGGGCGCTGCGAGCCGAGGGTGACAGCGTCACCGACGCTCAAGGGCGCGGCCCAGGACGCCGCCATGCCTTGCCTCAAGGCCGAAGAGGCGCACGGTTTCGCGATGCCCGACGTGAACGTGGAGGTGAAGGCCGAGGTAACGGCCGAGAAGCTGGCCAAGAGCCTGCGCGAGGCCATGAAGCCGGCCATGCGGATGGCGGTGGAGTAGCCATGGAGCAGCAGACCGAGGAGCCGAAGCGCCGACCCAGTATCGAGGTGCGCTGCCCGAAGTGCGGCATGCGCGAGATCTGGCACCACCTGCCCAAGGGCGGCGACCGCTGCCGCTGGTGCGGTCACCTGTTCGAGGACTTCACCTACCGAAAGGTCGGGCCGAGCGCGAAGGAGGGGGCGCGATGACGAACTGGGAGCACCTTTTCGGCACGCCCGAGCGGGCCATCCACACGGAGACGGAGTTCCACTCGTGGCCCTTCTTCATCGCCGTGTATGAGACGAGCCGCATGAGCAGCTGCACTACCAGCAAGCGGCTGCTGGCCAGCTTCTGCGAGGAGGCCGACTACCTGGAATGGCTCAAGGCCGAGTACGACGACGGCACCGTCGAGTGGGAGGAGCGATGAACCGCCCGGGATGCAACTGGGGGTGCCTGCTGTTCATAGCGGCGGCAATCGCCATAGACGCGGCGGCCATCTACGCCATAAGGGCGCTGGCGCTCGGGCTCATGGCCATGGCCGTGGCGGCGTGCGGATAGGGGCAACCGAATACGAAAACAGGCAGAGGGCCGTCCTTCGGGGCGGCCTTTTCCGTGCCCGGCGACACACTTGCGACCATATGGGCCGAGAGATAGGAGACGCATGGCGAGAGGCGAGACATACGAGGAGTTCACGGCAAAGTTCGAGCCGAAAAGGACGACGGACGACTGCTACACCCCGCCCGAGGTGTACGACTGCGTGCTGCGGTGGGCGCACCGGGAGTACGGGTTCGACCTGGCGAAGGTGGCGCGCCCGTTCTATCCGGGCGGCGACTACGAGCGCGAGGAGTACCCGCAGGGCTGCACGGTGGTGGACAACCCGCCGTTCTCCATCCTGAGCAAGATCGTCAAGCACTACCAGGAGCGCGGCGTGGGCTTCTTCCTGTTCGCCCCCACCCTGACGTGCATGGGCATCCGCAACTGCTGCAAGGTCGTGACGGGCGTCGGCGTGACGTACGCCAACGGCGCGAGCGTCAACACGTCGTTCGTGACCAACCTCGACCCCGCCCAGGCTCGCAGCGCGCCCGACCTGCGCTCCGAGCTGGATGCCGCGATAGAGCGCCTGCGCCGCGAGAAGGCCAAGGCGCTGCCGAAGTACGAGTACCCGGACGAGGTGCTGACCGCGCCCATGCTGGCGCGCTACTCCAAGTACGGCATCGACTTCCGCGTGGGGCCGCAGGAATGCAGCTTCACGAGGGCGCTCGACGCGCAGCGCGTGCAGAACAAGGCGATATACGGCAGCGGCTACCTCATATCAGAGCGTGCAGCCGCAGAGCGTGCAGCCGCAGAGCGTGCAGCCGCAGAGCGTGCAGCCGCAGAGCGTGCAGCCGCAGAGCGTGCAGCCGCAGAGCGTGCAGCCGCAGAGCGTGCAGCCGCAGAG
>JAXKHW010000321.1:0-2281 GCA_036549635.1 Collinsella sp.
CGGTTATCGCGGAGTTCTCCAAGCGCCTGAAGGCCGGCCTCATCAGCGCCGACAAGCTCAACCAGCTGCGTCACGTGCGTTTCCTTCCCACCATCGAGGCGGTCAAGGAGCACATGAAAAAGCATGCCGAGTTCCTGCGTCCGCGCTTTGAGGCCGTTGAGCGCAAGCTCACCGAGGGCCTGGGCGATACGGGCTGTGCCACCTGGACGCACCCCCGCGGCGGCTACTTTGTAAGCTTCGATGGTCCCGAGGGCTCGGCCCAGAAGGTCGCCGCGCTTTGCGCCGACCTGGGCGTCAAGCTCACGCCGGCTGGTGCCACCTGGCCTTATGGCAAGGACCCGCGCGACACCAACATCCGCATCGCGCCGAGCTATCCCACGGTCGAGGACCTGGAGGCCGCGCTCGATGTGCTGGTGCTGGCCGTTAAGCTTGTCGCTGCCGAGCTTGCGCGTGCCGAGCGCGCCTAACGCGTAGGGCCCCGCAAGTCCGCGCCTAGTACTATCCGCACTTTCGATACGTAAAGGAGCGTATACATGGATTTGGGTATTTCCACCAACCCCACGCCGGAGACCTACACCATTAAGGTAACCGGCGAGATTGATATCTCCAATGCCGATAGTCTGCGCAACGCCATCGACTTGGCGCTCGAGCAGCCCACCGAGGCCGTTGAGCTCGACTTTGCCCAGGTGAGCTACATCGATTCGACGGGCATTGGCGTGCTCGTGGGCGCCGCGCACCACGCGGTCGACCACGGCAAGCGCTTTAGCTGCACCAATGTGCAGCCCCAGGTGATGCGCGTGATTCAGCTGTTGGGTGTCGACCAGGAGATTTCGATTACCGCTGCATAATCTTTGTCCCCAAAAGGGCGTGCCGTTTGGCATATGTTTGTGATGCGCTCGGACGTTTTGGCGTCCGGGCGCTATACTTGACCGAATGAATAGACGAGTTCCGGCCGAATGGCGCGGTGCGGGCTCGACTCACATCGAGCCTTGGAGGTATGTGTGTTTGGTATTGGAGAGGGTGAGCTCGCGATCATCGTGGTCTTCGGCTTTTTGCTGTTTGGCCCGGATAAGCTCCCACAGATGGGCCGCACGATCGGCCGTGCCATCCGTCAGTTCCGCGAGACGCAGGAAAAGATGACGGCCGTTGTTCAGTCCGAGATTATCGATCCGGTGAGCGAGGCCGCGTCGGCCCCGGTCAAGCCCAAGAAGGCTGCCGTCGATGACGATTCCGATGCGGACGAGGGTGCCGTCGAGACGGCTGCGCCCGCAAAGAAGGAGACTTTTGCCGAGCGCCGTGCCCGCCTTGCCGCCGAGAAGGCTGCGAGCGAGGGTGCCACCGAGGGCGAAGGCGCTGCTGATGAGGTCGAGAGCGCCGAGTCCGCCAAGACCGAGCCTGCCGCTGCCGTCGCCGAGCCCGAGCCTGCTGCAGAGCCGGAGCCCGAGCCCGAGCCGGCAGAGCCCACGACGGCTGACCTCTACGCCCGTCGTCCCCGTAAGCGCAAGGCTGTCGTCGACCAGCTCGCTCGCGAGCTCGAGGCCGAGGACGACGCCGCTGCCGCCGACGCCCCGAAGGGAGGCGATGAGTAATGCCTATCGGACCTGCGCGTATGCCGCTCTTCGATCACCTGGGAGAGCTCCGTCGCCGCCTGACCATCGTGGTCGTCTCGGTGTTTGCCGCAGCCATCGTGCTGTATTTCGCCACGCCCGTGGTGCTCGACATCCTGGAAGATCCCATCCGCTCCTTTGTGCCGGATGGTAAGTTCTACATCACCACCACGCTCGGCGGCTTTGGCCTGCGCTTCTCGCTGGCCATCAAGATGGCCGTGGTCATGTGCACGCCCATGATCATCTGGCAGATTCTGGCGTTTTTCCTGCCGGCGCTTCGCCCCAACGAGCGCAAGTGGGTCGTGCCCACGGTGCTCGCCTCGACGGTGCTGTTCTTCCTGGGCGCAATCTTTTGCTACTTCATCATCATCCCTGCGGGCTTTGAGTGGCTCATCGGCGAAACCTCGGCCGTCGCCACGGCGCTGCCCGATCTGGAGAACTACGTCAACATGGAGCTGCTCTTTATGATCGGCTTTGGTGTGGCGTTTGAGCTGCCGCTCATCATCTTTTACCTGTCCGTCTTCCATATCGTGTCCTACGCGGCCTTCCGCAGCGCCTGGCGTTACGTATACGTTGGCCTGCTTGTGGGCTCGGCTGTGATTACGCCCGACGGCTCGCCCGTTACGCTGGGCCTCATGTATGGTGCCCTGCTCTCGCTCTACGAGATTTCGCTC
>JAXKHW010000322.1:0-7016 GCA_036549635.1 Collinsella sp.
CGGCAGCAGCCATCTGCTCGTTAGCGCTCATCGGAGTACACGACCTTACCGGAACCCTCGACGCACTCGCCCACGCGGAACGGCTTCTCGCCTAGCGCGACCAGTGCCTCGGTCACGGCAGCCTCGTCCTCGGGGGCGACGATCAGGCACAGGCCGACGCCCATGTTGAAGGTCTTGCATGCCTCGTTGGGCGCGAGCTCGGCTTGACGCGACACATAGGTGATGACGGGCGGAACATCCCAGCCCATCTCTGCGCCGTTGCGGGTGACCACGGCATCGACGTCGTCGGCGAGCGCGCGGTTGAGGTTCTCGGTAATACCGCCGCCGGTGATATGGGCGATGGCATGAACGTTGGCGCCACCGCGCAGCAACTCCAGAATCGGCTTCACATAAATGCGCGTGGGAGCCAGCAGAGCGTCGGCCAGCGAAGCACCGCCGAGCTCCTCGAGCGGACGGCTTAGCTCCTCGGCCTTAGCGGCAGCCTCGGGCGTACCCGGCTTGATACCGTCGACACCGATGACCTTGCGCACGAGCGAGTAGCCGTTGGAGTGCACGCCGGTGGAGGGCAGGCCCAGGATCACATCGCCGGGGCGAACGTTCGCGGGGTCGAGCATCTTGGGACGGTCGACGACGCCCACGGTAAAGCCGGCAAGGTCGTAGTCGGCCGGAGCCATGACGCCGGGGTGCTCGGCCATCTCACCGCCCACGAGCGCGCAGCCCGCGAGCTTACAGCCATCGGCCACGCCCTTGATGATCTTTGCCATGTGCCCGGCCTCGATGTGACCGATGGCAACGTAGTCCAGGAAGAACAGCGGCTCGGCGCCCGAAGCCAAAATGTCGTTGACGCACATAGCGACCAGGTCCTGGCCCACCGTCTCGTGACGGTCCATGATCTGGGCAAGCACGAGCTTGGTGCCCACGCCGTCGGTACCGCTAATCAGAATCGGGTCTTCCATATCCTTAAGCGCGGCGGCCGAGAATAAGCCACCAAAGCCACCGATACCGCCGATGACCTCGGGACGGTTGGTGTCCTTAACCATCTGCTTAATAGCGTCAACGGCGCGGCCGCCCTCGGCGGTATCGACGCCGGCGTCCTCGTACGTCACATGCTTGCTGTCGCTCATCTGAGCCTTCCTCTCCCACTACCGTCCGCCGCCCGGGCGCCAAACGGTGCTCATAGTTGCGTTCATTTCGGCGCGCACCATAACAGCACGCGCCGTCATATCAACAAAACGGCAGGTAAAACCTACCAAAATAAACCTGTCCTCACATGGCAGGTTTTAGGCCTCGCCGTGCTCCTCTTCCCAGCTGCGGTCGTCGTATTTCTCGACCACGGCGTCGTCGTCAACGTGCAGCGGTTTGTCCAGGTTGCGGGGCTTAAAGCCCTCCATGAACTTGTCGCGGCCAAAACTCTCGGGAATCGCCACGGGGTAGCGGCCGGTAAAGCACGCATCGCAGTAACCGCCCTTGGGCATGACCTTAAGCAGGCCCTCGACCGAAAGGAAGGCCAGCGAATCGGCGCCAATGTACTCGCAAATCTCGTCGACCGTCTTGTTGGCGCTGATAAGCTGCGACTGCACGTCGGTATCGATACCGTAGAAGCACGGCCAGATGACCTCGGGCGAGTTGATGCGGATATGAATCTCCTTGGCGCCGGCGTTGCGCAGCATCTTGACGAGCTGCACCATGGTGGTGCCGCGCACGATGGAGTCGTCGATGACGACCAGGCGCTTGCCCTCGATGTTGTCGCGCAGCGGGTTGAGTTTCATACGCACGCCCATGGCGCGCAGCTCCTGCGTGGGCTCGATAAACGTACGACCCACGTAGCGGTTCTTGATAAGGCCCTCGCCAAAGGGAATACCGCTCTCGTGCGAATACCCCTCCGCGGGCGGCAGGCCGGAGTCGGGCACGCCGATGACCAGGTCGGCCTCGACGGGCTCCTCGTGTGCCAGCTGACGACCCATGTCGTAACGGCAGGCATAGACGCTCTTGCCGTTCATGATGGAGTCGGGACGGGCGAAGTAGACCTGCTCAAAGATGCAGTTGGCGGGCTCTTCGGCTGCAGGCACGCCCTGCTCGGATACCAGACCCTCGGCGCTGATGCGCAAGATCTCGCCGGGACGGACGTCACGGACGTACTCGGCACCCACGATGTCGAGTGCGCAGGTCTCGGAGGCAACGACCCAGCCGCCGGCGCGCGTGACATGGACGGCGGAGTCGACCGTCGCGGCGCCGTCCTGCGACGGCAGCTGCGAAACGGATGCGGCATCGGCCTGGTCCAGGCCCTCGTCCACCAGCTTGCCCAGCACGAGCGGGCGAATGCCGTGCGGATCGCGGAATGCGTAGAGCGCCTGCTCGTTGATGAGCGTCATGGCGTAGCCGCCGCGCACGAGCTCCATGGTCTTGCGAATGCCCTCGCGCAGATGGCCTGTACGCTGAGTAAAGTAGCCGATAAGCTTAGTCGCGACCTCGGAATCCGAATTGGAGAGGAACGGCACGCCCAGCTCGATCAGCTGCCGGCGCAGCTCGTCGGTGTTGACCAGAGTGCCGTTGTGAGCAAGCGCGATAATGACGCTGTTGATGGTAGAAAGATGCGGCTGCGAGGCTTCCCAGCTCTTGGCACCGGCAGTGCCATAGCGCACGTGGCCCACGGCCAGCTGGCCGGAGAGCGTCGACAAGTCGGCGTTGGAGAACACGCGATCGAGCAGCCCCAGGTCTTTGCGAACCATAACCGTGCCGCCATCACCCACGGCGATTCCCGCCGATTCCTGGCCGCGATGCTGTAGCGCGCGCAGACCAAAGTACGTCAGTCGAGCCACATCGCGATCGGGTGCCCACACACCAAAAATGCCGCATTCCTCATGCAGCTGGTCGGAGTCCGGATCATACGTCGACATGGTCTTCACCTGTCCCGTGGCACGCTCGGCCGCGCGGATGGTTTCTTGAGACATGGCATCCCCTCAGAGCCTCGTTATTTGGCGTTACCTGCCTTATTATACGCACGGCAAGACAAGCACTCCCGCGCATGAACAGCGCTTTTTAAAAGCCCACCGAGCTTATAATCCGTTTTGCAGCCAAACATTTTATTGGGCAACCTCCTCGGGGTCGACGATCCCGCATGCTTCCGTCGCGACGCGTCTCGTCCGCCGTTGGGGCTTGCATTGTTGCAATTGGGACGTTCGTCCTGTCTTTTGGCAGGTCGGCGGCGTATCCTTATAACCTACAACAAAGCGAGAAAGGTTCTGTATGGATCGAAACGAACTCGACCCCAGCGTCCCCAGCGCCACGGAGGTCAAGAAGATCCCCCTCGTCATTAAGGTGTACGCCGTCCTGTGCATCCTGTCCGGCGTGAGCACGCTCCCGTCGGTCGCCGCCTTTATGTGGCAGGTCATCACCGCGCTCATCAACGGCAACGCCGCCGAAAAGCTCGGCGACAACACGCTCGTCGCGGTTGGACTCATCGTCGCCGGCATCATGCTCTCTGCGGCAAGTGCCGTCATCCTGATCATCTTTGGCCTGGACCTCATCAAGGACCAGCGGCGCAATGCCGCCCGCCTGTCTTACGTCCTCATCGCATTTACCGTCGTGGAGCTTTTAGTTGACGTGATGCTCCAGGGTATCGGACCCTTCCTGCTGCGCCCCGCCATTCAGCTCGGTATCCTCATCGCGCTTTCGGCCACCGTCGACCCCACGCTACGCCAGGAGCGCGAACTGCAGCGCCGTCTGCAAGAGATGCTCGACCGCGATGCCGCCGCCGAGGGGATGCTCGGCCGCGACGAAACCGGCGAGGGCTACATCAAGCTCAACTACTTCAACCTGTTCTGGGTATTCTTCGTCTGCAGCGTGTTAGGTCTCATTCTCGAGGAAGTCTGGCATATGGTCGTCGTCGATCCCGGCGTCTATCAGGACCGGGCCGGTATGCTATTTGGCCCCTTTAGCCCCATCTACGGATTTGGCGCGGTGCTCATGACCATGGCGCTCAACCGCTTCTATAAAAAGAATCCTCTGATCATTTTCCTGGTAAGTGCCCTGATCGGCGGCGCTTTCGAGGTGTTTGTAGGCTGGTTTATGCAGACCTCATTTGGCGTGGTGTCGTGGAGCTACTCGCACATGAAACTGTTCGGCATGCCCGACCCACTCGCCGTCCTTACGGGCGGACGCACCTGCACGGGCTTTGCCTGCCTGTGGGGCCTGGGTGGCCTTATCTGGATCAAGCTGCTGCTGCCGAGGCTGCTCAAGCTCATCAACATGATTCCGTGGAAGAGTCGCTACTCGGCTACCGTCATCTTTACCGTCATTATGCTGGTCGACGGCGTCATGACGCTGCAGTCGCTCGACTACTGGTACCAGCGCGTCAACGGCACGGAGCCGGATATTCCCGTCGCGCAGTTCTACGGCAAGTATTTCGATAACGACTACATGGAGAACCGCTTCCAGAGCATGACCATGAGCCCCAAGGATGCGACGCGCGTGTAGCGCCACGCAATGCCGAGATTTTCCAACGCATAGAAAAGCCCGCTGTCAGACTGATTGAACTGCCAGTGGGCTTTTGCTGTAGATGGACTTGAATTGATCGCAAGGTCCTATGCCTCGCGCTCGACCTCGCTCACACACTCATTTTTGATGGTGCCGACAAGCTTCTGAAGTGCGTCGACCACATGCGGGCGAATGTCTCCGCCAATGAGTACGAGCATGATGTCGTCGCCCACGGTAAGCTCGCCGCTCGCCAGCCACACGCGCACATAGCCGATACCCGGCATCGCGCGCGTTGCCTCGATAGCAGCCTGCACCTTTTCGGCATCGAAGCCAAACACCATGCCGCCCACCTTATGTCCAGGCGCCACACCATCTGTCTCGACCCCACGCACCTCGGACTTAGGCGTCGCACGCACCACGCCATTGTGTGTCAGGTACATCCCACAATCAGCCGCCGAAACATCGGCCTTGGCTTCGCGCAGCCAGGCATCAACCGAAGGCATCGATTTGCCACTTTCAAGCATCATTTCTCCTTTTGATTTCCGGGGTAGTCTTTTTGGGACGGGACTCCCGGACACTTTATTCCTCGACCGGCGTGAGCACCATGACTGCGCGCGTATTGCTAAATGACAGCGAACGACAGGTCACAAGCGTTACGACCTTGGTTGCCGAAGCGACACGATCGGTGGCATCACTCGCCACGGCAGAGGAATCGTCGAGCATCTCGGACAGGTAATTCTTCAGTCCGTCATCGCCCTCAAAGTTGGGCGTGCGCGCCTTGGCATACGTGTCCTCGACCACCTTGGTCGCCAGCGGGCGCAACTTATACGTCGCATCGCGCGTGATGTAGTACACGTATTCCATGCTGTCGAACGTCGCCTGATCGGTTGTATCCGAAATCACGTTGAACATCGAACCGTCGTTCATATGATGACCGTAAATCGTGGTCTGCTGATCCACCATGCCCGGCGCGGTGTCGTCGCTATCCAAGAAGATGGCTCCCGAGGCATTGGCGGTGCCGTCGAACAGCGTGTTGAGGTACTTGGAGTTGTTGTTGGTCTGCACCACGGGGTAGTTGATGTTAGTGCCGGGCGCGTAAATCCAACCAACAACCTCGGGATTTGTCTGGGCAAGCGCATTGAAGTCGATAACCGGCACGCCGCTGGCGTCCTTGTCGCTCACATATTGCTTTTCGATTTTTTGATATGACTCGCTCGCCTGCTTGTAGCCAATCTGTGCGTTGATAAAGATGGCGGCCGCAGCAACGATCAGGCCAATGCCGATGATGATGAGCAGAATGGGAATGACGGAGCGGCGCTTTTTGCGCGGCGGCTCAGTATAGCTCGATGGCGCGGCATGCGCCGAAGAGCGAGGTGACTTCTTGGCCGTGCTGTATGACGAAGGGCGATATGCAGTAGGTGCATCCTGACGACGATGCTTCGCCGGCGTTACGGGACGCGGCGCGCGTGGCTGCTGAGGAGAGGATATCCGACCCTGCTGCGGCACGCGGGCTGCTCCCGACTTGGCTGGATTGGGAATCCGAGAAGCCGAAAAACGCTTTCCCTGATAGTCGGACATGGCTCTCCTTATGCTACAAATGGACTGGCAGAGCGCTTAGGCGTCAGCCATCTCCTGCTTCATCTTCTCGATAACCTTGCGGTACTCGGGGTCGCATGCGCCCAGAATCTGCGTGGCGTAGATGGCAGCGTTCTTGGCACCGTTGATGGCCACACAGGCAACGGGCACGCCCGAAGGCATCTGCACCATCGACAGCAGCGAGTCCATACCACCCAGATCGCTCGTCTTCATAGGCACACCGATGACCGGCAGCGGCGTAAACGCAGCCACGACACCGCCCAGGTGAGCAGCCTTGCCAGCAGCAGCGATAATCACCTTGATACCGCGGCCGGCAGCAGTCGAGGCCCACTCATGGACCTTCGCCGGCGTGCGGTGCGCGCTTGCAATGACGAGCTCATAGGGCACGCCCAGTGCCTCGAGCTCGGCGGTGCAACCTTCCATAACGCCCAGATCGGACTTGGAGCCCATGATGATCCCGACAACCGGCTTCTGATCTGCCATAAACAAAGACCTCCTGTTGAGAGCGGTGACGCGGCGAATCCGCGACCCTTAACTACTGAGAGTAGTATAGCTGCTCCCGTCCCTGCGGTCTGCGTGGTGCTTTGCGGGCGGGCCAGGCTTTATCTTCACTCCGGTTGCTTTGCAAAGTCGTTCAGATAAAGCCTGTCCCGCCCGCAAAGCACCCCTCGACCTACCGGGGATTGCTATGACGTACGTTGGCTGATTTGATTTGAAATGGGAGGTTGACGAGACTGACAGGCCCCATACAAAACGTGGGCCCTGCCGTTCGAACGAACGGCAGAGCCCACACTCATTTTCTATGGCTCTGTTAGACCAGGATTGACATACATGTGTCCCCACGGTGCCATATCGTTAGCCCTGTAGACCGCGATGATGGGGGCAGCATGAACGCCGAAGACCTGGTCCTCAACTTCAAGAAGGACATGGCGAACCTCAGCAAG
>JAXKHW010000046.1:0-2640 GCA_036549635.1 Collinsella sp.
GGTTCTTCTTGGTGGAGTCGGTCACGACCTCGCCCAGGAGCTCAGCGAACTTGGCGGCGTGCTCGGCCTCCTCGTGGGCAGCCTTCTCCCAGTACAGGCCGATCTCGGGATAACCCTCGCGATGGGCGACGCGAGCCATGGCCAGGTACATACCGACCTCGGAGCACTCGCCCTCAAAGTTGGCGCGCAGGTCGGCAACGATGTCCTCGGAGACGCCCTCCATCTTGGCGACGCCCACGACGTGCTCGGCAGCCCACTCGAGCTGGCCCTCCTCCTGCTTCAGGAAACGAGAACCGGGAACGCCGCACTGGGGGCACTTGAAGTCCTCGGGCAGCTGGTCGCCGTCGAACTCTTCCACATAACCGCAAACGGGGCAAACAAACTTCATGATTCGATCCTTTCGATCGATGGCGATTGTGCGCTCGTCCGGTCCCGTAAGGGCCCTCTCCGGACGTGCGTCTTGACGAGTTCTATTATCCATAAATGCAACCAAATGTGAAGCCTATTAGGAATGATTTTTAATAACATAATTTCGAGATATGAAGATGTTGATTGATTAACGATTGGGAGGCCGTCTGCGATTTTTGCTGAGTACAATCGGGCGAGCAAATGTTGACCTATCAACAAATGAAGGAGTTTCCTTTATGCATCTAGCCCGTCGTGCCTGGTGCCGAACATATCAGACGGTTTTTCGCATTGCATTGCCGATCCTGCCCTATACCGAGCCGCGCATTCTGGAGCATGCCGAGGATGTGCCCGCGGTGCTTCAAAAGCGCTCGATCCAGAAGGTCCTTATCGTGACAGACCCTGGCATTGCACGTTTGGGACTCACGGCATCACTCGAGCGTGCGCTTACGGCTCAGGGGATTGGCGTTACGGTCTATGCCGAAACGCGTGCGAACCCCACGGTCTCGAATGTGGAGGAGGCGGCGTCCCTGTATCGAGAGCGCGCCTGCCAGGCCATTATCGGTTTTGGCGGAGGATCAGCCATGGACTGCGCCAAGGGCGTGGGCGCACGCATTGCGCAGCCAAGCAAGCCCATCAACAAGATGCGCGGGCTGCTGCGGATTCATCGTCGCCTGCCGTTGCTCATCGCCGTTCCCACCACGGCGGGCACGGGGAGCGAGGTCACGCTTGCGGCGGTAATTACCGATGACGAGACGCGCTACAAGTATCCCATTAACGACTTTGTGCTTATCCCGCGCTTTGCGGCGCACGACCCCGAGTTTACGCGCGGTCTGCCCGCCTCCATTACGGGGCAGACGGGCATGGACGCCCTGACGCATGCCGTCGAGGCGTTTATCGGGCGAAGCACCACGCCCTATACGCGCAAGATGGCGCGACAGGCGGTGCAGCTCATCCACGACAATTTGCTCGAGGCCTATGAGCATGGCGACGACATGCGTGCGCGTCGCAATATGCTTTCGGCGGCGTATAAGGCGGGCGTTGCGTTTACCCGCTCCTATGTCGGATATGTGCATGCCATCGCGCACAGTCTGGGCGGCCGATACGGAATTCCGCACGGTTTGGCCAACGCTATCATCCTGCCGCACATGCTTCGCGCTTATGGTGACGCCGCCGCCCCCAAGCTTGCCGATCTTGCTCGCATGGCGGGCATTGCGCCGGCTACCGCGCAGGACAGTCTTGCGGCCGAGGCCTTTATCGATTGGGTCGACCGCATGAACGAGGCCCTGGGAATCCCCAAATATGTCTCGGGTATTCGCCGCTCCGATATTCCGCAAATGGCGGCCCATGCCGATGCCGAGGCCAATCCCCTGTACCCCGTTCCACTTTTGATGGACCGCTCGGAGCTCGAGCATATGTACGAGGTCGTCGCGGGTGGTATGTTTGAGGACGAGAACTAGGAGGGTGCCATGAACACCGAGGAAATTGCGCGCATCGTCGGCGATCAGCGCGCCTACTTTAAGACGCACGCCACGTTTGATGTCGATGCTCGACGTCGCGCGCTCGTGAGTTTACGCGATGCGGTGCGGGCCCACGAGGCCGATATCGCTCATGCGCTCAAGACCGATTTGGGAAAGTCGCATGACGAGGCCTATATGTGCGAGATTGGCACATCGCTTTCCGAGATTCGACATCAGATTGCGCATGTGGCCCGATGGAGTCGTCCGCGCCTGCGTCCGTGCGACCTCGCTAACGCCGTGAGCGTGTGCAAAACGCAAACCGTGCCCTATGGCGTCACGCTCATCATGGCGCCCTGGAACTATCCGTTTTTGCTGACGCTCGAGCCGCTCGCTGGCGCCCTTGCCGCGGGCAATACCGTGGTCATCAAGCCGAGCGCCTATGCTCCGGCATCGAGCGCGGTGCTCAGGCAAATCTGTGAAGAGGCATTTGATCCGCGCCTGGTGACGGTTGTCGAGGGCGGGCGCGTCGAGAACGAAGCGTTGCTCGATGAGTGCTGGGACAAGATTTTCTTTACCGGTAGCGTTCCGGTCGGCAAGCTCGTCATGGAGCGCGCAAGCAAAAACCTTACGCCCGTGACGCTTGAGCTGGGCGGAAAGAGCCCCTGCATCGTGGATGCGACGGCAAACTTGAAGGTCGCGGCACGGCGTATCGCCTTTGGTAAATGGCTCAACGTGGGGCAGACCTGCGTGGCGCCCGACTACCTGCTGGTCGATA
>JAXKHW010000323.1:0-11184 GCA_036549635.1 Collinsella sp.
CGACAAAAAAAGAGGGGTACGCGAACGTACCCCTCGAATATAGCCTATGCAGACGGATTGTCTACTCAGCGGTCTCCTCAGCAGGAGCCTCCTCGACAGCCTCGACCTTCTTGGGAGCAGCGGCCTTCTTAGGGGCCGGAGCAGCCTTCTTGGCCTTAGGCGTGCAAGGCTCGGTGACGAGCTCCATGATAACGATGGGAGCGTTGTCGCCCTTACGGTTACCGAGCTTCATGATGCGGGTGTAACCGCCGTTGCGGTCCTGCCACATGCCCTGGGCAGCCTTGTCGAAGATCTCGGCAACGAGCTGCTTATCGCCGAGCTTGGCGATAGCCAGACGACGAGAGTGCAGGTCGCCCTTCTTGGCCCAAGTGATGATCGGGTCGACGACCGAACGCAGCGCCTTAGCGCGGGTCTCGGTGGTCTTGATGCGGTCGTTCTCGAAGAGGGCCTTAGCAAGGCTCTTCTTCATGGCCTTGGTGTGGCTCGCATCGGTGCCGAGCTTCAGGCCCTTCTTAACGTTGTGACGCATGGTCTAGTTTCTCCTCAAATATGCGAAGCATTAAGCCTTCAGGCTCAGGCCCATGGACTCAAGCTTGTCCTTCACTTCCTCGATCGACTTAACACCGAAGTTACGGATGTTGAGCAGATCGTTCTCCGAGAACTCAACGAGCTGACGGACCGAGTGAATGCTGGCGCGCTTAAGGCAGTTGTAGGAACGGACGGAAAGGTCCAGATCCTCGATCTGCTTGTCCAGCTCGGCGTTGTCGTTGGTGACCTCGGGAGCGAAGATCGAAGCCTCCTCCTCGACCTCGGGGGTCTCGGCAAGGTTCATAAAGGCGGCCATATGCTGGTTGATGATATTGGCAGCCTGGACCACGGCGTCGCGCGGGGCGATGGAGCCGTTGGTCTCGATCTCGAGGACAAGGCGGTCGTAGTCGGTGTGCTGACCGACACGGCAAGCCTCAACGAGCTTGGCGCAACGGGAAACCGGCGAGTACAGCGAGTCGACGTGGATCACACCAATGGGATCGTTGTCGCGCTTGTTGGCCTCGCCAGAAACATAGCCGCGGCCATAGCCGATGCGCATGCTCATGGTGAGATGGCCACCCTCGGTGAGCGTAGCGATGTGCTGCTCGGGGTTGACCAGCTCAAACTCGGACGGAATAAAGAAGTCCGCACCGGTGACCTCGCAGGGGCCGTCAACCGAAATGGTGGCGGTCGCCTCGTCGGTCGTGCCGAGAGCCCTGAAGACAAGACCCTTGACATTCAGGACGATGTCGGTGACATCCTCGACCATGTTAGGGATGGTCATGAACTCGTGCTGCGCGCCATCGATCTGAATAGCCTCGACGGCGGCACCCTCGAGCGAGGACAGAAGAACGCGACGAAGGGAGTTACCCAGCGTATCGCCGTAGCCACGCTCGAGCGGCTCGACGGAGACACGAGCAGACGTCTCGTTGATCTCTTCGACCTGAACCTGAGGCCTAATGAATTCTGACATGTATTACCTCCAGCCTCAGCAGCCCGGATGGACTACTTAGAGTAGAGCTCGACGATGAGCTGCTCGTTGATATCACCGCTGATCTGCTCACGCGTCGGCAGAGCGAGCACGTTACCAGACAGCTTCTCGATATCGACCTCGAGCCAGCCAGGAACCTCAAAGCGCTCGGAGGAAATCAGGGCCTCCTTGATGGGGAGGAGGTCACGGAACTTCTCGCCGACAGCGACGACGTCGCCGGCCTTGACGCGGTAGGACGGGATGTCCACGCGCTTGCCGTTCACGGTGAAGTGACCGTGACGGACGGACTGACGAGCCTCTTTGCGGGTGCGGGCGAAGCCAAGACGGAAGACGACGTTGTCGAGGCGAGACTCAAGGATGATCATGAGGTTCTCACCGGTGACGCCGTTCATCTTGCGGGCCTTGTTGAAGTAGCCGTGGAACTGCTTCTCCAGAACGCCATAGATGAACTTGACCTTCTGCTTCTCGCGCAGCTGCATGCCGTACTCAGATTCCTTGCGACGGCGCTTGGGCTGACGGATAGATTCCTTCTTGCTGCTGTAACCGAGCTCAGCGGGATCGATCCCGAGCTGACGGCAGCGCTTAAGAACAGGAGTCCTGTCGATTGCCATATTGATACGATCCTTTCAGTTACACGCGGCGACGCTTCTTGGGGCGGCAACCGTTGTGCGGAATGGGGGTCTTGTCCTGGATGCTCGAGACCTCGAGGCCAGCAGCCTGGAGGGAGCGGATGGCGGTCTCACGACCGGAGCCGGGGCCCTTGACGAAGACGGAAACCTTCTTCATACCGTGCTCCATGGCCTGCTTGGCAGCAGCCTCGGCAGCCATCTGGGCAGCGAACGGCGTGGACTTACGGGAGCCCTTGAAGCCCACCTGGCCAGCCGACTTCCAGGAAATGACGTTGCCCTGGGGATCGGTGATCGAAACGATCGTGTTGTTGAACGTAGAACGGATGTGAGCCTGGCCCACGGAAATGTTCTTACGGTCCGCGCGCTTCAGACGGGCAGCGCGAACGTTCTTCTTAGCAGTAGCCATCTATCTAGCGCTCCTTATTTCTTCTTCTTAGCACCGATCTGACGCTTCGGGCCCTTGCGGGTACGAGCGTTAGTGTGGGTGCGCTGGCCGCGGACCGGGAGGCCCTTGCGGTGACGAAGGCCGCGGTTGCAGCCGATGTCCATAAGGCGCTTGACGTTCTGGTTGCGCTCACGGCGGAGGTCGCCCTCAACCATGATCTGGTTCTTATCGATATAATCGCGGATGGCGTTAACCTCATCCTCGGTGAGGTCCTTAACGCGCGTATCCACGTTAACGTTGCACTCGACGCAAATCTTCGTCGCAGTGGTGCGGCCGATGCCGTAAATGTAGGTCAGACCGATCTCAACGCGCTTCTCACGCGGGAGGTCGACACCATTAATACGGGCCAACGTAGTCTCCTCTCTTAACCCTGACGCTGCTTATGACGGGGGTTCTCGCAAATGACGAGGACCTTGCCATGGCGCCTAATGATTTTGCACTTATCGCACATCTTCTTGACCGAAGGACGTACCTTCATCGTTCTTCCTTTCGGTAGCGCTCAAACTACTTCCCTACTATCTACTCGCCCAGCCGCAGGCGTTTAAAACTATGGCTGGTCTTCACACACAATCCGACCGTAGGTTGAGCTAAGCCTGCAGTCGGAAAAGAGCGTGTATGCGTGCCGCTATTTGTAGCGATAGGTGATGCGGCCGCGGGTCAGGTCGTACGGGGAAAGCTCCACGACAACCCTGTCACCGGGGAGAATACGGATGTAATTCATTCGGATCTTGCCAGAAATGTTGCACAGAACCGAATGACCGTTCTCGAGCTCGACCTTAAACATGGCGTTGGGCAACGGTTCCTTTACCGTACCCTCGAGCTCAATTGCGTCTTCCTTCTTCACAAGCAATCATCTTTCTCTAGAAAACGACAGCGATTGAGTATTCTACAACACGTATGCACGCATCGTAATAACTTCGTAATGGCTCCACAACTAAGTGGAACTTGTTACCTTTGAAATGTAAAACAAAGCCGTTCCCTGATGCCCAAGATCGCCTTGAAATGAGAAGGCATAGACCTTGGGGTAATGCCTTCGAAATTGAAAGGCGAGGTTGGGCATCAGGGGGCGGCGACTTTTACATTTCTCCGCCTTGGAGCGAACACCAAGCACCTTGGGCATCCGTGGTGAGAATCACCGGACCGTCATTGGTAATGGCGACGGTGTTCTCGTAGTGCGCGGCGGGCAGGTGATCGTTGGTCGTAACAATCCAACCGTCGGAGCCCGTGCTCACATGGTTGGAACCCATCGTAACCATCGGCTCGATGGCAATGACCATGCCGGCCTGGAGGCGAACGCCCCTCCCCTTCTTTCCATAGTTAGGAACGTTGGGGTCCTCGTGCATCACGCGGCCAATGCCATGGCCTACATAATCACGAAGCACACCGTAACCGTGAGACTCGGCGAGGGACTGAACGGCATAACCGACGTCCCCGATATGGTTACCGGGAACAGCCTGCTCGATGGCTGCCTTAAGGCAATCGCGCGTGACCTCGCACAAAGCCTTGGCTTCGGGCGTGGGGGTGCCGACGAAAAACGTCCAAGCGTTATCGCCGACCCAACCGTCGACAACGGCTCCCGTATCGATGGAGATGATATCGCCATCGCGCAGGATCATGTCGGGGTTGGGAATACCGTGGACCACGGCATCGTTGATCGATGCGCAAATGGTCCCCGGGAACCCGCCGTAGCCCTTAAAGGCCGGGGTGCCGCCATGCATGCGGATAATCTGCTCCGCGAGCTGATCGAGCTCAAAGGTGGAAACGCCGGGGCGCACCATGGCTCCAACGTGGCGGAGCGCCATCTTAGATAGCGCTCCTGCCTTCTTCATCTGCTCGATTTGCGTTGCAGACTTAATCTTGATCATAGACCGAGAGCCTCTTTGACATCCCCGTACACGGTCTCGCGAGCCTGGTCACCGTTGACCGACTTGAGCAGACCCTGGCCACGATAGTAGTCGACGAGCGGGCTCGTGGACTTCTCGTAGACGTCGAGACGGTTCTTGATGGTCTCGGGCTTGTCGTCGTCGCGCTGATACATCTCGCCGCCACACTTGGGGCAGGTAGCATCGGCAGCGGTGCCGGTGTAACCGCATGCGCGGCAGGTGCGACGCGAAGACAGACGATCGATAATGACCTCGGGGGCCACATCGACCAGAAGGGCGCAGTCGATCTCGCGACCCATGGCGGAGAGCTCGGAATCGAGCGTCACAGCCTGGGCGGTGTTGCGCGGGAAGCCGTCGAGGATGAAGCCCTGCTGGGCGTCATCGGCGGCAAGGCGCTCCTTGACAAGGTCGATCACGAGCTGGTCGGGAACGAGCTCGCCAGCGTCCATGTACTTCTTAGCCTGAATACCAAGCTCGGTGCCACCCTTGACGGCAGCACGCAGCAGGTCGCCCGTGGAAATGTGGGCGACGCCAAACTCGGCGACGAGCTCCTGTGCGACGGTGCCCTTACCGGCACCCGGAGCTCCGAGCAATACGAGGTTCATGAGCAATCCTCCTCTAGCCTATTTAAAGAATCCATCGTAATCATACATCTTGATCTGGCCTTCGAGCTTATCGACCGTGTCGAGCACGACGCCGACCATGATGAGGATGGACGTGCCGCCAAATGCCTGGATCAGATGGTTACCCGTGAAGGAGAAGATGATCGAAGGCACGATGGCGATGAGCGCCAAAAAGACAGCGCTGGGAAGCGTGATCTTGTTGAGCGCGTTCTTGATGTAGGCCGCGGTAGCCCTACCCGGACGGACGCCCGGAATAAAGCCGCCCTGCTTCTTAAGGTTATCGGCCGTTTCATCCGGGTTGAACACCATGGAGGTGTAGAAGTACGCGAAGAACACGATGAGGACAACGTTAAGCACCCAGTTGAGCCAACCGGTCGAAAGCGCGGAGGCAACTGCCTGAATCCAGCCGATGCCGGGGAAGAACACGGCAATCTGAGCCGGGAAGTACAGCAGCGCCGAAGCGAAGATGATCGGCACGACACCCGCGGTGTTGACCTTGATGGGCAGGTAGGTGGTCTGGCCACCCATCATGCGACGGCCCACGACGCGCTTAGCGTAGGAGACCGGGATGCGGCGCTGGCCGCGCTCAAGGAAAACAATCAGCGGGATAACCAGCAGGATGATGGCGCAGATGATCACCATGGTGATGATGCCACCGGCATTGCCCTCGGTGCTGGAGAAGATAGCCTGCGGCAGACCGGCCATGATGTTCGCGAAGATGATCAGCGACATGCCATTGCCGATACCGCGCTGGGTGATGAGCTCACCAATCCACATGATCAGCATGGCGCCCGCGGTGAGCGTACCGACGATCATGAGGTCGAAGATGATCTCGGGAGCGCCGGCGCCATTGAAGCTGATGCCGAAGCTCTTAAAGAGGAAGAGGTAACCCACGGAGTTGAGGATTGCCAGAGCCAGGGTGAGGTAACGCGAATACTGCGTAATCTTGGTCTGACCGACCTCGCCCTCGCGGGCAAGCTCATGCAGGGAAGGCACGACGGCCTGGAGCATCTGGAGGATGATCGAGCTAGTGATGTAAGGCATGATGCCCAGCGAAAACACCGACACATAGCTCAACGCGCCGCCAGAGAAAAGATTCAGGAGGGCCATAGCACCTGCGGCGACCGAATTGTTATCGGTCGAGAAAAGGCCCAGCATCCCCTGGAAGGGAATGCCGGGCACAGGAACGTGCGCACCAATGCGGTACACGACGAGCATAGCTATGGTAAAAAGAATCTTTTCGCGCAATTCTTTGATGCGGAAAGCATTCTTAAGACCATTTAGCACGGCAGCTCGACCTTTCCGCCGGCGGCCTCGATCTTGGCCTGCGCAGAAGCGCTGACCTTGTCGACCTTGACCGTGAACTTCTTGGTGAGCTCACCATTGCCGAGCACCTTGACGGGCTCGAACTCGCTCTTGGTGATGCGAGCGGCCTTAAGAGCGGCACCGTCGATCACAGCGCCATCCTCGAACTTACGCTCGAGACGCTCAACGTTAACAGCGGTGTACTCGATACGACGGGGGTTCCGGAAGCCCGGAAGCTTGGGCAGGCGCATAGCCAGCGGAGTCTGGCCACCCTCGAAGCCGGCACCCTTGGTGCCGCCAGAGCGGGAACCCTGGCCCTTCTGACCGCGGCCAGAAGTGGTGCCGTGACCCGAAGAATTGCCACGGCCGACGCGCTTGCGGTTCTTGGTGGAACCGGGCGCGGGAGTAAGATCGTGAAGCTGCATTTGCTACTCCTCTACAATCTCGACAAGGTGCTTGACCTTGAAGATCATGCCGCGGACGGACTCGTTGTCAGCAATCTCGCGAACCTCGCGGATCCTGTGGAGACCGAGGGCACGGACAGTACGGACCTGGTCCTGCTTGCAACCATTGGTGCTGCGGACCTGCTTGATCTTGATGGTGTCAGCCATGCTTAGTTCTCCTTACCGACGAACATCTCGGAGACCGTCAGGCCACGGCGAGCCGCGACGTCCTCAGGGCTGGAGAGCTCCTTGAGGCCCTCGACGGCAGCCTTGATGATGTTGAGGCCGTTGTCGGTACCGAGGGACTTGGACAGGACGTTCTTGATGCCAGCAAGCTCGAAGAGGGGACGCACAGCGCCGCCGGCGATAACGCCGGTACCCTCGACAGCGGGCTTGATGATGATGCGGCCGGCACCAAAGTGGCCGAGAACCTCGTGCGGGATGGTGCCCTGCTCGGTCACCGGCACGTGGAACATGTTCTTCTTGGCATCGAGAGATGCCTTGGAGATGGCCATGGGCACCTCAGCGGACTTGCCCATGCCAACGCCGACGTTGCCCTTGCCGTCGCCAACGACGACGAGAGCGACGAGGCTCATGCGACGACCACCCTTGACGGTCTTCGACACGCGGTTGATGTAAACGACGCGCTCCTCGAACTCGGAGGCCTCGCGCTGCTGCTTCTGATTACGAGCCATGTGCTACATACCTCCTAGAACTCGAGACCGGCGGCACGAGCACCGTCGGCGAGGGCCTTGACGCGGCCATGGTAGATACGGCCACCGCGATCGAAGGCGACCTTGGTGATGCCGGCCTCGATGGCACGCTTGCCAACGAGCTGACCGACCTTCTCCGCAGCCTCCTTGTTCGAGGTGTGGGTGCCCTTGAACTCGGCCTCGAGGGTCGAGGCAGAGACGAGCGTCAGGCTGGAGCCCTTGCTGTCGTCGATGATCTGGGCATAGATGTTGGCGTTAGTACGGGTCACGCGAAGACGCGGACGCTCGGAGGTACCCGAGACCTTGCCGCGAACACGACGCTGACGACGCTTGAGGCCTTCCAGCTTCGCCTTATGCTTGTTCATACGTAAACTCCTAAAAAGGTTGATCTTGCCAGCACCTGACGGGGTGCTGGTCTTATGCGAGTGAGTCGGTTACGACTACTTGGCGGCCTTACCCAGCTTGCGGCGGATGTGCTCGCCAACGTAGTGGATACCCTTGCCCTTGTAAGGCTCGGGAGGACGATGGCCGCGGATCTCAGCGGCGATCTGACCGACCTGCTGCTTGTTGATACCCTTGACGTTCACGTGGGTGTTGTCGGGAACCTCGAAGGTGATGCCCTCGGGAGCCTCGACGATCACGGGGTGCGAGAAGCCCAGGGAGAACTCGAGGTTCTTGCCCTTCTGCTGCACGCGGTAACCGACGCCGGCGAGCTCGAGCTTCTTCTCGAAGCCCTCGGAAACGCCAACAACCATGTTGTGGATGAGGGCGCGGGTGAGGCCGTGGCGGGCACGGGTCTCACGCTCGTCGTCGGGACGGGAAACGGTGAGGACATTGTCCTCGACGTTGATAGCGAGCTTCTCAAAGACATCGAGCTCGAGCTGGCCCTTGGGGCCCTTGACGACAACGTTGTTGCCGTTGACTGCCACTTCGACTCCGGCGGGAATCTGGACAGGCTTATTACCGATACGAGACACGGTGATCTCCTTTCCTTCTACCTACCGAGCGAATTACCAGACGTAAGCGATGATCTCGCCGCCGACGTTGTGCTTGCGAGCATCGCGGTCGGTCATGACGCCATGGCTGGTGGAAATAATGGCGGTACCAAGGCCACCGCGGACGCGGGGCATGTCGGCAACGCCGGTGTACTTACGCAGGCCCGGCTTGGAAATGCGGCGGATGCCGTTGATGACCTTAGCCTTCTTGGGACCATACTTAAGCGTGATGTGCAGAGTCTTCTGGGGAACGGTGTCCTCGACATCGTAGCCCTCGATGTAGCCCTCCTCGTGCAGAACACGAGCGATCTCGACGAGCTTCTTGCTGCTCGGCATGGAGACCGTGGCCTTGTTCACAGAGTTAGCGTTACGGATGCGCGTAAGCATATCTGCGATCGGGTCTGTAAGGTTCATACAGATTCTCCTTCGTTCTTGATGAACACGTGCTCTTGGTTCTTCGCCGCCCTTAACGGCAAAGCCTTTTTAGCGCGTTTTCCCTGTTCCAAACTGATGCTTGAAACGCTGGTAGTGACTTACCAGCTGGCCTTCTTAACGCCGGGAAGCTCGCCCTTGAGTGCAAGCTCGCGGAAGCAGACACGGCACAGGCCGAACTTGCGGTACACAGAGTGCGGACGGCCGCAGCGCTGGCAGCGCGTGTACTCACGAGTAGAGAACTTCTGCTTGCGATTGCACTTGACGATCATCGATGTCTTAGCCACTTATATCCTCCTCACATAGAGTATTGTTCGCCCCAAGCGCCGCCCCCTTGTGGGAACGGCGCTTATAGGGCAGGTGAACCTATTTCTTGAACGGGAAACCGAAGGCGTCCAGAAGGGCCTTGGCCTCCTCATCGGTGTTGGCGGTGGTCACGAAAGTGATGTCCATACCACGCTGGTGATCGACGGAATCGAAGTCGATCTCGGGGAAGATGAGCTGCTCGGTGACGCCCATGGAGAAGTTACCACGGCCGTCGAAGCTCTTGGCGGAAATGCCGCGGAAGTCGCGGATACGGGGGATCGCGACGGAGGTCAGACGATCGAAGAACTCCCACATGCGGTCGCCACGCAGGGTAACCTTGCAGCCGATCGGCATACCAGCGCGCAGGCGGAAGGTAGCGATGGACTTACGGGCACGGGTGATCATCGGCTGCTGTCCGGTGATGGCGCGCAGGTCGCGCACGGCACCGTCGATGGCCTTGGAATCGGTAGCGGCCTCGCCGACACCCATGTTCACGACGATCTTCTCAAACTTGGGGATCATCATGACGTTCTCGTACTGGAACTTGTCCTGAAGCTGCTGCTTGACCTCGTTGTTGTACTTGGTCTTCAGACGCGGCACATACTTCTCTTCTGCCATTGTTCACTCCTTCTTGGGGTTTTAAGCACGGGGCGTGGCCACGATGGGTTGTCCTCGTGCCTCCTGGCTGCATCCGCGCCGCTCATGGCATTTTGCGGTTTGGACTCGACGCAGCAGGAGCCGACAAAACAATCGGTACTATACGCGCATCGTGAGCGTATTTCCAGAAAAACCTCGTCTGCCTGCACAACTCCACAACTCCCCCGCACAAATGGGTCCCAAAAAGCAGTTGCGGTGAAATAGGGACTGTTGGGGGTGCGGACGATTTCTTGGACCGCGCCTAGGCGTATCCAAGCTTCCTGCGGTACTCCATCGGGCTGAGCCACCCGAGGGACTTCTTGATCCGCTCCTCACGATAGTACACGAGGTAGGCCTCGAGCCTGCCCATGAACTCCCCGGCCGTCACGCCCTCCCAGTCCCTGTAGTGGAAGAACTCGTTCTTGAGGCGGCCGAAGAAGCCCTCGCAGGCCGAGTTGTCCGGGCTGCAGCCCTTCGCGGACATGCTCCTGACCAGCCCGTTCTCCTCGCAGATCCCGATCCACTCCGGCCAGCGGTAGTGGCCGCCGCGGTCCGAGTGGATCGTCGTGCGGGCGCCCGCCGGCCTGGCCGCGCAGGCCTTGAGCAGGCTCGAGTTCGCGAGGCGCTTGTCGGGGTGCAGCCCGATCGACCAGGCGACGGGCATCCCGTCGAAGCAGTCGACTATCGGGCTCAGGTAGACCTTCTCGCCGCCCGGGAGCCTGAACTCGGTGATGTCGGTGAGCCACAGCCGGTTGGGCTCGTCGGCGTGGAAATTCCTGTTCACGAGGTTCTCCGGCGCCTTGGAGACCTCGCCGGCGTAGGAGCTGTAGCCCCGGGCGCGCCTCTTGTTGTAGACGACCTCGAGGCCCTCCTCGCGCATCACGCGGGCCACGCGCTTCTCGCTGGCGCGGACCCCCTCGCGGCGCAGGCGCGCCCAGACGGTGCGGTACCCCCAGCACCCCGAGCCCTCGCGGAAGATGCGCACCACGCGGTCGCGTATGTCGGCGTCGCGGTCGCGCGGCGCGGCGACGCGGGGCCTCCAGTACTCATAGGAGCTCTTCGATATCCTCAAGAAACCTGTGATCGAGCGGAGGGGCAGGGCGGTCGCCCGCCTCAATCTCTCGCCGAGCTCGCACTTGCTCCTGTTCGAGATCGAAGCCGGGTCCCACCCTTCCGCTTTTAGGTCGGCCAACACCGCCCTGAGCAGCAGGTTCTCTATCTGGTCCTCGTTGAGCCCGGCGAGCGGGCCGGTCGC
>JAXKHW010000324.1:0-2616 GCA_036549635.1 Collinsella sp.
ACATGCGCCTGCTCGAGGAAAAGGGCCACAACATGGTGTCGCGCCTGTCTGACATGCGCGGTCAGATTTCGAGCTCCGAGCATCAGCGTCGTCGCGTGGTCGAGGAGCTCGAGGACGCGCGTGCGCAGCTTGAGGAAGTGACCGGTGCGCATATGCAAGCCCAGGAGGACGTTGACGCCGCTGGTCCTGCCGCCGCTGAGCTCCACGAGCGGCGCGTGGCGCTCGACAATCAGATTTCGCAGCTTACGCGAGAGCAACGCGATGTGCAGCGCGTGGCCGATAACGCCGCGCTCGAGCTCGCCAAGGTGAAGGATTCCTTGAGCAATGCCGAGGTCGAGGATAACATGTATGCCTCGCGCCTGGAGCAGATTGACGAGCAGCTCGAGGAGGTCACGGCCTCGCTCGAGAGCCGTCGCGACCGCGCAGAGGAGCTTGAGGGCGCTCTTGAGGAAGCGCGCCAGGCCCAGGCCGATGCGCGTGAGGCCACCGAGGTCGCCCGTGCAGCCCTGAAGGACCTGCGTGCCCGCGAGAGCGAGGCGCGCAACAAGTTGTCCGAGGTGCGCTCGGAGCTTTCCAGCCAAAAGAAACTCGATGCCCGCATGGCCGACAGCTCGCCGCTCGTGAGCCGTCTGGTGGGTGCGCTGGGCGACGATGTCTCGGGTCGTCTGGGCGACGTGCTCGAGGCCCCGCGCGAGCTTGAGGGCCTGGTGGAGCAACTACTTGCCGGCGATATCGATGCGCTGCTGTTCGACGATACGTCCGCGCTTGAGCGTGCCGGTCGTTCCGCTCTGGACCAGAAGAAGGCCTCGGGTGAGGCGCTGCTGGCGGCGCGCGGCGTGAGTGGCTCTGCTGCTGCCGAGGGCGCTGCCGGTACCCGTCTGGTTGATCGTCTGTCCGTGCGCGCAGGCTACGGACCCGTCGTCGAGGCGCTGCTCGGCGGCTATTACGTCGTGGACGATCTTTCTGCCGCGCTGTCGGCGCCGGTCGTTGACGGCGTGACTTACGTGACCTCCGATGGCGCCCGCGTCGCCTGCGGCGGACTGGTGCGTGTGGGCCTCGATGCCGGCGAGGCTTCGGGCGCTCTGGAGCGCAAGCGTCGTATCCGCGAGCTGGAGGGCCTGGAGCCCGATCTTGCTGCCGCGTTTGAGCATGTTTCGGATCAGGTCGTCGAGGCCAATGCGGCCGTTGAAGAGGCCCGTGCTGCCGAGGGCGATGCTGCCGGCGAGATTGCCCGCCTTGAGGGCGAGCGTCGCTCCCTGCTGTCCGAGATCGGCCGCCTGGAGCAGAGTGCCAACAATGCCGAGGTCGAGCGCGTGCGCATTTCCAAGCGCCGCGAGCAGGCCGCAGAGGCCGTTCGTGCCGCACGTCCGCGCGTGGACGAGCTCACTCGTTCGCGTGACGAGTCCCGTGCGCAGGCGAGCGACTTAGGCTTGCAGATTGCCGAGGCCAACGACGAGCTCGATCGCGTGCGCCGTGACGATTCCGAGGCAGCCGGTAAGCTCGCCGACGCCAAGGTGCGCCTGGCCCAGACGAGCGAGCGTCTTCGTTCTCTGAGGGGCCGCGTGCCCGACCTGGAGCATCGCCTGGAGGGCATCGACCGCCGTATCCGCGGAACACGCCAGGCCTCGCGCTCGCTTGAGCTGCTGCGCATTCGCGTCGATCCCATGCACGAGCGCTATTCTGCCCTGTTGGAGCGCGCCTCGGACTGGGCTGCGCGCCTGCGCGATCAGGCTTCGCTCGAGGAAGCGGACTCGGCCTCGCTCAAGAAGACCATCGAGGACGCCAAGACCGAGGTCGCCCGCGCCAAAGAGAGGGTCGATGCTGCCGCCACGACGCAAAATGAGTTCAAGGTGGCGCGCGGCAAGCTCGAGGTGCAGGTCGAGGCTGCCATCAAGGCCATCACCGCTGACGGTACCACGGTGCTCGAGGAAGCGCTCATGCTGCCGGCGCCCACCGATCGCGACGCCGCCGAGCGCGAGCTTAACCAACTCGTGCGCCAGATCAACAACTTGGGCCCTGTGAACCAAGTCGCTATGGAGGAGTACGAGCAGCTCAAGCGCCGTGCCGATTACATCGAGGAGCAGCTGGCCGATCTGGAGAGCGCGCGCAAGGCGCTCACCAAGATCACCGTGGCGATCGACCGCAAGATGCGCAAGGCGTTCCTGGTGACGTTTGAGAAGGTCGACGCGAACTTCCGCGAGATCTTCGCTATGCTCTTCCCGGGCGGCCAGGCTCATCTGGAGATGACCGATCCCGAGCATCCTGCCGAGACGGGTATCGAGGTCGTGGCGCAGCCGCGCGGCAAGCGCATCACCAAGATGATGCTCATGTCGGGCGGCGAGAAGAGCCTGACGGCGCTTGCCCTGCTCTTTGCCGTGTACCGCACGCGCACGGTGCCGTTCTATGTGCTGGACGAGGTCGAGGCGGCACTCGATGACGCCAACCTGTCCAAGCTCATCGGCGCGCTCGATGTGTTGCGTTCCGATACGCAGCTCTTGGTTATCTCGCATCAACGCCGTACTATGGAGGACGCTGACGTCCTCTACGGCGTCTCGATGCAAGCCGACGGCGTCAGTCGCGTCGTCTCGCAAAAACTCGATCGCGAAACCGGAAAGG
>JAXKHW010000325.1:0-10911 GCA_036549635.1 Collinsella sp.
CGGCCTCGTTTGAATCATCGTCCGCAAGCGTGTTCACGGGAACGATGGGGTCGTCAGGCGATTTCTTGTCGAGCAGGTGATTGAGCAGGTCCCTAAGGCGCTGAACCTGAGAGGCCCACTCCTCGGGCGTCATATCGATAATGTCGCCATTAGAGAACTGGCCGATCGGCTCAAGCAGGCTCGCGGTATCGAAGGTACCGATATACAGTTTGCCGTCGAACTTCTGCATGCGCCAAATGTACTGGTTTTCGTTTCGGCCAAAGCCCGAAGTCAGGCCGGAAATACCGCCCTCGGGGAACATGTCGGTGCGATCGCCAACGACGAGCTCCATGTTCTCGTCCTTGTCCATGCGATAGATGTTAACCGACTGCTCAAGATTGGCATTCACAAACGAGCAGTCAACGCCACCCATGCTGCTCTTGCCGCCCTCTTCGGTGTTGGATTTGTTGAACAGGATGCGCTCGAGGGCAATCTCCTCGTCGTTGTATTCACCGATATAGAGGTAGTCGTTGTAGACGATGAGGTTGGCAGCACCAGAACGGGTGCGGGCAGGATCGATGCCAAAGCAATACTTTGCACCGTCCGCCTCCTGGTCACCGACAATCGGAGTCCACGAATAGCTGCCGTCGGCGTTCTTGTCGCCACGGACCATGGCAAACGACTGCATGGAATTATCATCGGGGGCATTCTCGGGCGTACCGGTGCAGATGGTCGCATAGAGATGGCCATTGTACGAGACCATATCCCAAATGGCGCCGCCGTAGATGCTGTCCTGATAGCGAATCGCCGGATAGTTAAACAGCGTATCCGAGTTGGCAATCTCGGTGAAGCTCTCCTGGCCCTTCGAGGGGTCAGACGACGTCAGGATTGTCGACACAAAATTACCGTTCGCGTCTTTACCCACATTACTGATGACGAGCTGGCCATCATGGACGCACATGCCGCGGATACCGGTAGAAATGCCCTGCTTGTAGGCAGCACCGTAATCCTGCATGCTCGAAAGGCCCTGATAGACAACTTTGTACTCATCCGTCTTAGGATCGATCTCGTATACAGCAGGCAGGCCGCCTTTGCCGTCATTGGTCCTGACGCTGCCGCAGAAATAGAGCTTACCCTTATAGCTCACGGCATTGCGGAACAAAGGAGCGACGCCGTTGAGCGATTCAGAGAGTAGCAGCTTGGTCTCACCGGTCTTGGTATTGATCTTGACCAAGATGCCGCCGCTGTCCTTGTCGGCCGTGCCGTCCTCCTTCTGCTGTCCATAGAAGAAGGTACCGTTAAACATGGCCTCCAGCGTCAGGCGCATGGTTTCGACATCAAAGGAATCGCCCAGCGTGCTGTTCATGAGCGTCAGCGTGTTGCCCATCGCCGCATAGCAGGTGCCCACATAAAGCCAGTCACCATAGCTCGCAGCCGCCCAAGTGTAGCTCTGGCCGCGATCGCCTTCGTTGTTGGCCGTATTACCATCGGCGCCCGGAACGGCAACGGCACCGTTACCCTGGTAGTCGACGATGCCATCCGGCTGCGACGTTCCTACCGTAGGATGCGAGAGCTTCTCAAAGGAATACCCATTTCCCGCATTGTAGGTAACGGCACCCGATGCGTCTTCGGCGTGCGCCGGCAGCGGCGATACCAAGATAGCGGCAAGCGCTGCCACCAAGCCAAGTGTTCCCACTCGTCTCATAAGGTTATAGCCTCCCCTGTCCTAAAGCCCAGTTTTAGCATTCTTCATTTCTGTCCACGGTTAATTGCAATCTGAGCACAGCAATAATCAGTGTATAAATATACACCTGTAATTTTTTGGACGGGTTCATAGATGCTCGATTGGTAGCGAATTCCGCGCAAACCGTCACCAAACTCCACTTTTGCCGCATCTAAAGGTTATTTTTGCGCAAATTTTTGGATGCCGATAGTCACAATGGGCAGGAGGCTGGTACCCACCGGAGAGGGCATCGCCTACATTTTCATAACGTAATAGCCCGCACCCCTCACTGCCGTCTCGAGTGTGTCGCGATCAACCGGGCGCTTCGAGCGCACGCGTGCCGTGTGGTCCGCGTACGTTACCGTAGCCCACACGCCATCAAGCGCATTGAGGGCATTCGTCACATTCCGGGCGCAGCCGTCGCAACTCATGCCGCCGATAAGGAGTTCCTCACGATAGGGGTAGTGGGACTCGTCGGTGTCTGCCACCACAACCTTTTTGGCCTTCTTGCCGCTCGCACCATCGCTGCAGCAACTCTTCCCGTGTGTCGAAGCGGCAATGCGACGCAGTCCAAAAAACATGCCGACGGCAATGACGGTCAGCACGATGAGATTCGCAGGGTTGAGCAAGTCACTCATGCGTTCCCCTTTCAGTAGCACTATCTAGATACCCCCATGGGGTGTCCCCATCTTAACCCAAAATCATGTCCGTTCGGTCAATTAGTTTTCCTCTTCAAACTTTTTTGTTGACCATGGCTTACTTTCGTGTATAAGTTTTCCTAGGCTAACAGTTTAGATCCGTAAGGAGCGACGTGACTCGAACCATAGACATCCCAACGTTTCAGGCAGCAGTCGTGCGCAACTGCTCCCCCACGCTCGCGGGCATCAAGCCGGCATCGCTCTTTACCTATCCAGGCACCTACGCCCACGGGGACGGCTCGACCGCAACAGAAACCATCGCAGAACGCCGAGCACGCCTGCTCAACGTTATCGCCCAGTGCAACCGCGAGCTTGACCCGCTTGGCATCAACCTGAGTGTTTTGGTCTGGCGGCCCTGCGGAGCGCTCGTGTACGTGTACCGAGCCAAAAGCCTCACCACCTATTTCGCGGACCCTCGCGCCAAAACGGCGCTCGCCTCGGAAGGCTACGACACGAGAGACCTTTCGACATGCCTTGTGCATTTGGCATCACGCATCACGCTCGCGAGTAATAACGTCGCGGAATGCGCCTGTAGCCAGACTCGATGCGCACTACCCCAGCAAGCTAGCTGCAGCAACGACTGCACCTGCGAGTTTCCGCACGAAATAGGCTACTTCCTAGGATATCCCTACGACGACGTGCACGAGTTTATCGTCCAGCGCGGCGAGAACTATAAGGTCTTTGGGGCCTGGAAGGTCTACACAAATGTCGAGCAGGCACTTGCGACGTTTGATGCCTACCGCGCCTGCACCCAATACTTCACCTTTGTCTATCAGCAGGGCTACAGCTTGGCGCAACTTGCCCAGGCAACCCGATAGAACATAGAAGCCGTGGCAACCTGCCGCACAACTGAAAGGACTCAACATGAGCAAGATCGCCGTCGTCTACTGGAGCGGCACGGGCAACACCGAGGCCATGGCAAACCTCGTTGCCGAAGGTGCAACCGATGCCGGCGCCGAGGCAGAGGTCATCTCCTGCGCCGACTTCTCCGCAGACAAGGCCGCTGGCTATGACGCTATCGCCTTCGGCTGCCCCGCCATGGGTTCCGAGGAGCTTGAATATGATGAGTTCCAGCCCATGTGGGATGAGGTCAAGGAGACCCTCGGCGACAAGAAGGTCGTCCTCTTTGGCTCTTATTCGTGGGCCGAGGGCGAATGGATGGACAACTGGAAGGCGGACGCCGACGAGGAGGGCGTCAACGTCGTCGATTCCGTCATCTGCTACGACGCCCCCGATGATGAGAGCGAAGCGGCCTGCCGCGCCCTTGGAGCCGAGCTCGCCTAGCGGCAATGAGCTCCGCCCGCAACGCGCATTGCAACAAAACACATTCGCGTCCCAACAAAAACGGGAGCCGGATCACATCCGGCTCCCGTTTTCTGCTATGTCAGTCATATAAAGCGGCTACGAGATATTGCCCAAGAACGCCTTGGTGCGCTCGCTCTTGGGATGGTCGAAGACCTCGCTCGGCGTACCCTCTTCCACGATAACGCCACCGTCCATAAAGACGACGCGGTCGGCGACGTCGCGGGCAAAGCCCATCTCGTGCGTCACGACGATCATGGTCATGCCGTCACGTGCCAGGTCGCGCATAACGCCAAGGACGTCGCGGACAAGCTCGGGGTCGAGTGCCGACGTGGCCTCGTCAAAGAGCATCACGTGCGGATTCATCGACAGGGCGCGGGCGATGGCCACGCGCTGCTGCTGACCGCCCGAAAGCTGACTCGGCATAAAATCGATGCGCTCGGCCAGACCGACCTTAGTGAGCTCCTCGACGGCGATCTTCTCGGCCTCTTCCTTGCTGCGCTTGAGCACCTTTTGCTGCGCAAGCATGACGTTCTTTTTGACCGACAGGTGCGGGAACAGGTTGAACTGCTGAAAGACCATGCCCAGGTGCGTGCGCACTTTGTTGAGGTCGACACCCTTGGCGCACACATCCACGCCCTCGACGACAATCGAGCCACTCGTGGGATGCTCAAGACGGTTGATGCAGCGAAGCATCGTCGACTTACCCGAGCCCGAGGGACCCAGAACTACGACGACCTCGCCCTTGTGCACATTCAGATCGATATCGCGCAGGACCACGTTGTCGCCAAAGGCCTTCTGGAGGTTCTTGATGCTGACGACGACCTCGTTCGAGTTATTGGTTTCGCTCATGATAGGACCTCCTTACAGACCGGCGATGTGATCGGCAGGCGTCGCGACAACCTGTCCGGCGCTCTTGGCGGGACGCTTCTTCTTGGTCTCGGCCGTGCCCAAAAGCCTCGCCTCAAGACCGCTCACCAAGCGAGCGAGCGGCAGGGTGATGACCAGATAGAACAGGGCGGCAACCACGTACGGTGTAATGGAGCCCGTCGTGGCCACGATGGTACGGGCGTTCATGACGATCTCGACCACACCCACGGCGGCAAGCAGCGACGTATCCTTGTAAAGCAAGATAAACTCGCTGGTCAGCGTAGGCAAAACATTGCGGAACGTCTGCGGAATCATGACATAGAGCAGCGTCTGGAAGGCATTCATGCCTAGCGAGCGAGCAGCCTCGTTTTGGCCCTTGGGGATCGACTGAATACCGGCACGGAAGATCTCACACAGGTACGCAGACGAGTTCATGGCCATGACGATAACGCCCAAGACATAGTCGTCCACCTTGACGCCGGCTAACGGCAGACCGAAGAACGCGATATAGATCTGCAGGAACGCCGGCGTACCGCGAATGATATTCACGTAGATGCCGGCGAGGCAGCGCAGGATGCGCGACTTGGAAATGCGCATGAGCGACAGGGCAAAACCGAAGGGAATTGCCAGCGGAAACGCCACAAGCACGATCGAAAGCGACATGAGGAAGCCCTTGAAGACGATCGGCAGGCTCTGGACCAAAATGACCGGGTTCAAGAACAGGCGCAGGAACATATTGGAGTTCCAAGCCTCGACCCACGGCCGCTCCTTAAGGTCGGCCAAGAAGTTATCGAAGGCCGTCACGCCCTTGATCTCCACCGACGGAATCTTGGAGATCTTCTTGGTCGAGCCATCGGCCAAAGTGTAGGTGCCGCTAAAGGCCTCATCGCCGCCCTCGACGGGGAAGGTCACGCCGTAGACCTCGACACGGAAAAAGCCACCGGCAGGCGCCGTCTCGCCAAAGTCAATCTTGAGCGTCTGGCCGTCAGCCTTGCACGTGGGTTTCATGGGCGTACGATCCATGAGGTCCTCGCCCGAGAGCATCGTCAATCGCGTGTCATCGGTACCAAACGTCGTGCCGTCGACAAACGTCAGCGAAAGACCGCTCAGCTCCTCGTCGGCATCGGCCTGGACCTCCCAGGTGATGCGGGTCTCGGTGCCACCGACCACGTCGCTACCCGAACCGGTATTGGGTCGGGCGGTAATCTTTGCGGTCTCAAGCGCCTGGGCGGTCGTGGGCGCATATGCCCCCGCGCACACCAGCGCGAGTGCCACGGCCATGACGCAGGCTAGCTTTTGGAGCAAGGCGGGCAGTGAAAAACGCTGCTCCGCGGCCCCTTTGTTCAGTCGAGACAAGGTGGCTCCTATCGTAGAAGTTGCCGGCAAAACGAGACGGAAACACTCTCCGTCAAGAGAAGCGCAAAGGCCCTCTCCGCAAAACGGAAAGGGCCCGCGCGCAATCAAGTAGCTATTTTACTTGATGTTGTACTTAGCCATGAGGGCGTCAACGGTACCGCCATCGGTCAGGTCCTTGATGGCCTGGTTGATGTCGTCCTTGAGCTTGGTGTTGCCCTGGTTGATGGCGATGGCGTACTCCTCGCCGGTGCTGATCTGCTTAATGGTCTGGCAGGTGTTGAACTGCTCGGCGGTCAGCTGGCTGGCAACGGAGCGGTTGGTGACTACGGCGTCACCCTTATCGGACTGCAAGGCGCTGAAGCACTCGGTAGCATCCTTGTAGGGGACGATCTTGGCCTTGGGGAAGTTCTCCTGGGCAAAGGCCTCGGCGGTCGAGCCAGACTGGACGATGATGGTAGCGTCGGCGTTGTTGAGCTTCTCGCTGTAGTTGTCGGCCGTGATGTCGGCGTTATCGACCTTGGTCACGATAGCCTGATCGTCCATGTAGTAGGAATCGGAGAAAGTGACTTCCTTCTCACGCTCGGGCGTGTCGGTGATAGCCGCGATGGAGACGTCATATTTGGCGCCCGAAGCGACGCCCGGAACCAGCGTGTCGAAGTCATTGTTGACATACTCGACATCCAGGCCCAGCTTGTCGCCGATAGCCTTGATGAGCTCAAGGTCAAAGCCCTGATAATCGCCGTTGTCATCCTTGTATTCAAACGGAGCGTACTCGGCAGAGGTGCCGACGGTCAGCGTACCGTCCTTGACGAGCGCGTACTCCTTGGAGCCGTCGACCTTCTCGACCTTAGCGTCGTCAGAGCTGCTGGAACCGGCATCAGAACCAGAGGCGGCGTTGGACGAACCGCAGCCCGTCAGTGCAAGGGCGATCGCCATGGCGCCCGTGGCGGCAAATGCGCCAAGCTTCTTCAGCTTCATAATCAGTCTCCTTCCGGTGACCCCGTTTGATTCAGAGGTCTGCAAAAACTGTTGGATATTATGCACCCGTAAATGCGAAACTGCAATTAGAAAACTGATTGAAACAAACCCATAACGTGAATGGAACACTCCACTTTGTGACAGTCATTACTGCTGCAATGACCTTAATAGCGTAATTTCCGCTGCATAACCTGCAAGTTCGTTAGGCGTCTCCAAAATGAATGGAAGCGCACGCAAGCGGCTATTCAATACAATATTCTGCATAACCTGCATACCGCCGCCAAACTCTTCACTACCCAGATAGCCCTTACCGATGCATTCGTGGCGGTCCTTATGGGCGCCGCAGGGATTCTTGGAGTCATTGATGTGCACGGCGCGCAGGCGCTCGATACCCACCACACGATCGAACTCGTCAAGCACACCGTCAAGATCGCAGACGATGTCATAGCCGGCGTCATTCACATGGCAGGTGTCCAGACACACGCCCAGCTTGGCCGACAGCTCGGGGCGCTTGTCGGCAACGCCCTCGATGATGAGCGCCAGCTCCTCAAAGCTGCGGCCCACCTCGGTGCCCTTGCCGGCCATGGTCTCGAGCAACACCGTCGTCTGCTGGCCCTCAAACATAACCTGGCACAGGGTGTCGACGATCATCTGAATGCCGGCATCAGTCCCCTGCCCCACATGTGCGCCGGGGTGAAAGTTGTAGTAGTTGCCGGGCAGTGCTTCCAGACGCTGCAAGTCTTCGGCCATTGCCTCCAAGGCAAACTCACGCGCCCGCTCTTTGGCAGAACAGGGGTTGTAGGTATAGGGGGCATGCGCCACGAGTGGGCCGAAGTCGTTTTGCTCCATAAGCTCGCGCAGGGCCGCCACGTCATCCATGTCAAGGTCTTTCGCCTTGCCACCACGCGGGTTGCGCGTAAAGAATGCAAAGGTATTGGCGCCAATGGATAGCGCCGTCTCCCCCATTGCCCGATAGCCCTTCGTCGTGGATAGGTGACACCCGATCGTCAGCATCCCCAGCTCCCCCTCATCAGTTGCGGTGAAATAGTTCCTGTTTGGCCCCTATTCTGCCGCAAACAGGAACTATTCCACCGCAACTTATAAAAGGGGCATCAGAGATGCGGGCCACCAAGCACTGCGGCTACGGGCGCCAGCCTCATGATTCCCTACGCGTCAGCGCCAAGTCCTAGAGGGCTAGACGGATTGCATCGATAATGTGCGCGCAGCGCTGTGTGGCGGCAAGGGACATGACGGGACTCTCGAGTTTCCCCGCCCGGATGAGCTGGGTCGCATGCTGGATTTCGCCGTAGAAATCATCGACCTCAAACGGGGCATTTATTTCGAGCATTCGTCCGTCGGAGTACTTCACATGGGCGAGCTCGGGGCGATGGAGGCGCTCGATTTCCAACGAGCCCCGCTCGCAGGCAATCGTCAAACGGCTTTCATATGCTGCTTTGCCGTCGCACACCATATGAATGGGTATGCCGTCGACGCTCATACGGATCTCGTCGGCCCAATCCACGCGGCCGCCCGATACGTCACGCCAGCGAACTTCACGGGACGAAACCTCGCACGCGCCCGCAAGTAGATCCTCAAACCACCCGACCGCATAGCAGCCCATGTCATATAGACAGCCACCCTGCAACGGGTCGAGCAGATAACTCGAAGGGGGCTCGCCATAATCGAGTTTTTGCACGCTTTCAATCGAGACGATACGGCCGAGCTCGCCCGACGCAAGCAAGTCCTTCACGCGAGTGCGCATCGGGCAAAACCGGTTCTTCATCGCCTCCATAAACAGCACGCCGCGCTCGCGAGAGGTGGAGGCAATCGAGAGAGCCTCTTCCTCACTCAAAACGGCCGGCTTTTCGCACAGCACGGCCTTTCCGGCGCGCAGCGCGCGACAGGCCCAACGCGTATGCATGCCATGCGGAAGAGCCAAGTAGATTGCGTCGACATCGGGGTCGGCAATCAACGCATCATAAGCCGCATCGCCGCTATCGTCAGCCGTGGCATAACTGTGCGCGGCATCAATCGAAAACGCCCTGCAAAACTCCTCAACATGCGAAGGAGTGCGACCGGCGGCAGCCACAAGCCGTGCCCCGTCCACCTCTTTGAGCGACGATGCAAATCGATGCGATATGTTTCCAGCGCCCAAAACGCCCCAACGAACCTCACGCAAATCATCACATGAATCCCGATGGCCCACGACAGCCCCCTTCAGTTGCGGTGGAATAGTTCCTGTTTTGCCCCTATTCTGCCGCAAAAAGGAACTATTCCACCGCAAGTTATAAAAGGGGCATCAGGAGCGCGTTTTGCAAAAGGCTTTAAGCGCAGCCGTTACGGGGCCAGGCTGGAAACGTCGGCGCACATCGTCGAGACGCTCGGGAATATCGATGTGCTGCGGGCAGTGACGCGCGCATTTGCCGCACTTGACGCAATTGCTCACCAACTTGGGCTCGTTCGTCCGCACCGCGCTTGCCGTAAAGTATTGAGACAGCCCCGTAAACCAACTATGCGCGTAGCTCGCGTTGTAGGCGCCAAAGCAACCGGGAATATTGATGCCCTTGGGGCACGGCATGCAGTAGCCGCACCCCGTACACGGCACGCGATTCGATTTCTCAAACTCTCCCAGCACACGTGCGATGGTATCGAGCTGCTCTGTCGTCATCGAATCCGGCAGCGCGCGATCCGCCAATGCCGCGTTCTCGTCCACCTGCGCGGCATCGGTCATGCCCGAAAGCAGCATCGTGACTTGAGGATGGTTCCACACCCACGAAAGGCCCCAAGCAGCCGGCGTCTTCAGGTACGGATCGCGTACGTCATCGAACACGGCGCGGGCCCGCGGAGGTAGCTTGCCCGCCAGGCGTCCACCCAAAAGCGGCTCCATCACAAACACCGCGAGCCCGCGCTCGGCGGCTGCCATGAGTCCCGCCGATCCCGCTTGGTAGCGCTCTCCAGCGTAGTTGTACTGGATCTGGCAAAAGTCCCAGTCATACGCGTCAAGCATCGTGAGGAAGTCCGCCGCACTGCCGTGGTACGAAAAACCTATCTGGCGAATACGCCCCGCCGCCTTTTGGTGCGCAATCCAGTCCTCGATACCCAACGCTACCACGCGCTCCCACTGCGCGGGCGAGGTGATGTTGTGCATAAGGTAATAGTCGATATGGTCAGTCCGCAAACGGCGCAGCTGCTCGTCGAAGAACCGATCGAAATCCTCCGCACATTTGCACGAAGCGTGCGGCAACTTGGTCGCAAGCAAAATCTGGTCGCGCAGCCCCAGGCGCTCAAGCGAAGCTCCCACACAAGCTTCGTTACCGGGGTAGAGATAGGCCGTGTCCAGATAGGCTATTCCTTGCTCCACCGCACGGGAAATGATGGCATCGGCCGTCTTCGCATCGGGGTGTCCCGGCGCACCGGGAAACCTCATGCAGCCCAGTCCCAGCACCGAGATACGGTTGCCGCTTTTGGGGTCAACACGATATTGCACTGCCCCTCCTCTCCCCTCGAAGCTCTAATGAGGCGAAACACAACGGCCACGCCATCAAAACACATTGGAATCGCAATCGAGAACGTATCGTAACGTAGCAGCAATCGAGCCATCACGACACCGCTTTAACATCAGCAAAAAGCCCGATGAAAGGAGGCGAACGGACCACGCGTGAGGACGCCTATCCCTACCCCGGCGAACAATACATCCTCTCGGTCGACCGTTACCAGATCGAGGTCATGGACCATCTGGACGAGCTTCCCGCCACGGGTGCCGTCATCTTCTGTACCTTCCCCAAGGTGCGCGATGGCGTTGGATATCCCGCACGCGTTTTCGCGGTCTGCCCTGCAGTGTAGCGTCCAGGCAAACATTTCTTTTGGCTCTGTTAGACCAGGATTGACATACATGTGTCCCCACGGTGCCATATCGTTAGCCCTGTAGACCGCGATGATGGGGGCAGCATGAACGCCGAAGACCTGGTCCTCAACTTCAAGAAGGACATGGCGAACCTCAGCAAG
>JAXKHW010000326.1:0-9646 GCA_036549635.1 Collinsella sp.
GGGCTTGTCTTTGGCACTTCGCGGCTATTGGCTCATTCCGATATGGTGCGTACGACCGGTATTCTATCTGGCCATTTGTCTGATTTTGACGATATGTTTGACGAGGACGATTCCTTGAATAGCGGTAACTATTCTGCTCGGCCTCAGCAGCTTTCGAGCACGACTTTTGATGCCGATGAGTTCCGCTACCTCGATTTCGATATCGCTGCGGCTACGGTGGACGTCAAGGTTGTTGATGGCAACAAGGCTCGCGTTATCGAGCGGGGACGCGTTGCCAATGGTATGGATGCCTCCAAGGCCGCGACGCAGAACATCGCATCCGTCGAGGACTCGACGCTCAAGGTTTCTCAGTTTGGAAGTGATGACGGTAAGGCAATTGACCGCTCGGTTACGGTTGAGCTGCCGCGCCGTGTTGCCGAACATCTGAAGGGAGTCAACGCGCACGTGGGCTCGGGCGATCTGCAGATTGCCGGTGTCACCTGTGATGGTTTCGACCTTTTCCTGGGTGCGGGAGATGTAGAGTTTGCGGGCAGCGTGACTGATGCGCTTAGTGCAGAGGTCGGGTCGGGCGATGTAACGTTCGAGCTCTACCAGGCCCCCGCGAAGTCGATGGACGTGAGTGTGGGCTCGGGCGATGTGGAGATGATGGTTCCGAACTCGACGGGCTTTAAGGCGAGTCTCACCTTGGGCAGCGGCGACTTCGAGAGCGATTTCCTTCCGCTTGGCTACGACGGCGAGACCATTTTGAATCTTGAATTCGATAACGGCGATAAGTCTGCTACGTATCGTTTTGAGGTCGGTTCGGGCGACATGTCGTTTGATTCGGAGTAGTGAGGCAGACGAAAGCCTAAGCGAAGATATAGACGCGCCGTTTGATGAAGGCGCCGAAGCCGAGATCGGCTCCGGCGCCTTTGCCTTTACAATGGGGTCATGGAACAGATTATCTTGAACATACTCGAGGCTCTGCGTCGCGGCGAGACCGTGGACGACAAAGCGCTCGTCAAACTGATACATGCCGAGGCGCGCCGTGAGGGTGCCGACAAACGCGATTTGGCCAAGCGCCGTCTGCTGCCGTTCTACCAGCGGGTAAAACGTGAGGAGCCGGCTCGTTGGGCAGGGTGGAATGTCGATGCCGAGCTGGAACGTCGACTGCTGCAGGTGCTGCGTATGAAGCCTCGTCGCACGGCCTCGGGCGTGGCGACCATTACTGTCATCACCAAGCCCTGGCCGTGCTCGGGCGATTGCCTGTTTTGCCCCAACGATCTGCGCATGCCTAAAAGCTATCTGCATGCCGAGCCGGCGTGCGCCCGTGCGGAGCAAAACTGCTTCGACCCGTATCTGCAGGTGAGCGCTCGTCTGACCGCGCTTTCGCAGATGGGGCATGCGACCGACAAGATAGAGCTCATCGTGCTCGGTGGCACCTGGAGCGACTATCCGCAAGGGTATCAAACGTGGTTTATGTCGGAGCTTTTCCGTGCGCTCAATGACGATGCCGTCGCCGGCGTGGCGGCAAACCCCATGTTGGCGCGTCCGGGCATCAGCCGTGCCGAGGCAGGGCGCCTGCTCGATGACGCTCCCGCCGATGCCCTGCCGCCGGTGGTAACAGAGCGTCGCGAGCGCTATCGGGCTGCCGGCATTGCGACAGACGAGGATGAGCTTGCGGCCGGCGTTGCCGACGAGCAGGGGCGTGTGGATGCCGCCGTGGGCGGCTATAACCGCGCGGTGCGTCGTCTGTACGGCCCTGGTACGCCGTGGGGCGAGGTTGCCGAGTGGCAGACGGCAACGATGGAGGAGCTTGAGCGTCAGCAGCGCATCAACGAGACGGCGAAGCATCGCGTGGTGGGGCTCGTTATCGAGACGCGCCCCGATGCCGTGACGCCGCAGGCCCTCACGCTCATCCGCCGCCTGGGCTGCACCAAGATCCAGATGGGTATTCAGAGTCTCGACCAACATTTGCTCGATATCAACGAGCGTCGCATTTCGGTGGCGCAGATCGAGCGGGCGTTTTCGCTTGCGCGCTTGTTTGGCTTTAAAATCCACGCGCACTTTATGCTCAACTTGTTGGGCGCTACGCCCGAGGGGGACAAGCGCGACTACGAGCGCTTTATGACCGAGGGCGCTTTTATGCCCGACGAGGTCAAGGTCTACCCGTGCGCGCTCATCGAGGGCTCGCATCTGGTGGGCTGCTACGAGCGTGGCGAGTGGTGCCCCTATACCGAGGAAGAGCTGCTCGATGTGCTGGCCGACGACATCGTGGTGACGCCGGCGTTCTGCCGCATCAGTCGCATGATCCGCGACTTTAGTTCCGACGACATCATGGTGGGCAACAAGAAACCCAACCTGCGTCAGCTCGTTGAGAACCGCCTGGCTGCTCGGGGTGACGGTGCGACGGTGCGCGAGATTCGCTATCGCGAGATCAGTACGGCGGGTGCCGACTTGGATGAGCTATCTCTTGATGAGGAAGTGGCGTACGAGACGCCGGTGACTTACGAGCGCTTTTTGCAGTGGGTGACGCCGCAGGGCAAGATCGCGGGCTTTTTGCGGTTGTCGCTGCCCGACCATTCGTTTGTTGCCGCGCATGCGGACGAGTTGCTGACGATGCCGGACGAGGCGATGATTCGCGAGGTACACGTGTATGGCATGGCGGCGCGCGTGGGGTATCAAGGCCAGGCGGCCCAGCACCATGGGTTGGGGCGTCTGCTCGTAGAGCGTGCGTGCGAGATTGCCCGGGATGCGGGTTATACGCGCATCAACGTAATCAGCGCGATTGGTACGCGCGAGTACTATCGCCATTTGGGTTTTTACGATCATGGACTCTATCTGCAAAAGGAGCTCTAGATGAACAAGCCGAGTGTTTCTGCTGGCGTCGTTGCCGGCGTTGCCCTGGGAGCCGCGGCGCTTGGTGCGGCCGCCGTCGCTGTTCGTGCTGCCTGTCTGCAGGTTGCGCGAACCCGCAATGGGTTGGCGCGTGTGAAACGCGTGCACGATGGGGACGGCGATGAGATTCGCGTGTTGGTGCAAGGCGGCGTCTACCAAAGCGCAAGCTACGTTGGCGAGCGTTGGGCTGAGCCCGTCTTTGCGTACTATCGTGCGTTTGACGACGTGTTTGAGGCCGAGGACGCAATGCATGACGCTTATGGTCACGGTATCGACCGCATGCTTATGCTGGGCGGCGGCGGGTTTGCCTATCCTAAGTTCGCTCTGATGTCGCACGAGGGTTTGCGCATGGACGTCATCGAGTATGACGGAGAGATTACGCGCCTGGCGCGCCGCTGGTTCTACCTAGACGAGCTGGAGCGCGCGGCGGGCGATCGTCTGCGGGTGATAACCGCCGAGGCTCGTTCATATTTGGGCATTACGAGCGTGGGCCATCGTCGCTACGACGTGGTCGTGAGCGATTGCTTTGGCGGTGCCGAGCCCGTACGCGAGCTGGCGACGGTTGAGGCATTGCGTTTGGTGCGGGGCAGCCTAAATGTCGGTGGCGTCTACGTGGCCAATATCGTGAGTGCAAACGAGGGGAGCGATGTGACGTTCCTGCGCGACTGTGCCGCCACGGCGCTTGAGGTGTTCGACCATGCTTGGGTGGTCCCATGTGGCGATGCAGAGTTCGGCGGCGAGGAGAATTATCTGCTCATCGCTAGCGACGGCGACTACGCCTTTGCCGAAGCTGTGCCCTTCGACACCGACTTCCTCGGTACCGTCCTTCACGACAAGTAAGTCTCCCCGTCCCAGAAAGACTGGTCTTATGCGTGGTCGCGCCAGCTGAGGACACGCTGCTTCATACCCTTGATGTCGAGCACGCCTTCGGCGAAGCCTTTGCGCACGAGCTCTTCGGGAACAAACTCGTCGTAGCGATCAAAATAAGGCACCTCGCCGGGATAGACGAGCTCGATGGGATCGAAGTCCTTCACGGCCTCGGCGGCGAGCACCTCAAAGAACGTCTCCTCGTCGGCCTTCATCTTAAACTGCATAAAGTACGGGCGTGATGGGTCGAGTCCGCGAAGGCCCAGCTCCGCGGCGCACTTAATCTTGAGCATGCGCTCGAGTGCCAAAAAGGCGTAGCTGCCCAGCCAGGGGAAGAGCACCCAGGTGTCGCCACCCAGGTTGATGAGTGGCTTAGTTCCCGCACCCGAAATCTCGGCCGTATGGCGAGCCTGCGCCAAGCGGGCCCGTGCGTTACCCATAAGGTACGGATATGCCGCATGCTCGTTGAGCGCTTTGCGCATGCGCTCGAGTACATGCGTATTGATGTCTCCGGGGCAGTCGCCAAAGTAGGCCGGCACCCGGCCCTTGACCTGCGTGGCAAAGACAGTGTGGCGCTTCCAGTCCACTTCCTCGACAATCCAGCAGTGTCCGGCGATGGCGATGCGCTCACCGGGCGGGGGCGGATTAACAATCGTGCCCAGCTCGGCCGACTCGCTGCGAACGGTGAACTCCTCGTTTTCCTGGAACACGGCGTAGAACTTAAAGTTGTTGATGATGCGCTCGCCCGCGAGACCCACGATGAGCCCGCCACCTTCGGTGACCTGGATATGGTCGATCTTAATGAGGTGACGTAGCAGCACACGGTAATCGTCTGCCGAGACACGGTGGAAATAGCTGAGCGTGAGCACGCGCTGGGCAAGTTCGGCCGGCGTGAGCTCGCCGGTGCTGGCGAGGGTCGACATAGTCTGGTGATAGAGCAGGCTGTAGGGGAGTCGATCGAGCTCGGGCGGCTCGACCCACTTTTCCTCGCGATAGAGTTGTACGAGCGCGATACCCTGCAGGAGCTTCCACGGAATGGTCTCGGGCATCATCGTGCGCGGCTCGGGTTCTTCCTCGCGCATGACAAACCACATCTCGGGCGGAAGGTCGCGGCGTCCCGTGCGCCCCATGCGCTGCAAAAAGGAGCTGACGGTAAACGGCGCGTCAATCTGGAAGGCGCGCTCCAGGCGGCCGATATCGATACCGAGCTCCAGCGTAGAGGTGGTGACGGTTGTCTGCGTCTGCTCCTCGTCGCGCATGAGCTCCTCGGCCGTCTCGCGCAGCGATGCCGAAAGGTTGCCGTGATGGATTAGAAAGCGGTCGGTCTCGTGTCGACTTTCGCAGTAGCTGCGCAGCATGGAGCACACGGCCTCTGCCTCCTCGCGCGAGTTGGCAAAGACCAGGCACTTGCGGCCGCGCGTATGCTCAAAGATATAGCCCATACCGGGGTCGGCGTTGTCGGGCGCCGTGTCGGTGGGGTTGAGAAGCGCCTGCTCGGTCGCTCGTGGGATGTCGACTTCGCCCTCGGGGGCCGAGGAAGTGCGACGGTCTTTGGGAGCGGCCTTGCCCCGTGCCCGCTCACGACGTTGACGGCGCTCCTCTTGTGTGAGCTGCCCGCTGTGACGCATGTCTTGGGCGCCGGCGGGCAGTGCCGTGGGCGCCACCGCCTCGATGCGCTCGCATGCGAGCACTTCGGCTTCCTGCGGACCTGTACTCGCGAATCCTCGCTGCTGCGCCTGGGGACCCGAGTTGTAGAAGTGCTCCATGGAGATGCGCCACACGCGGCGCGGCTCCTCAAAACGTGGGATGACGCAGTTGCGTCCCGTCCCCTGCGACAGGAAGGCGCCCGTGCGCTCGGGGTCGCCGATGGTTGCCGACAGACCGATGCGGCGGGGCTGCACGCCTGCCATGCGCGAGAGCCGCTCGATAAGGCAGAGCGTCTGCCCGCCGCGGTCGCCGCGCATGAGCGAATGGACTTCGTCGATAACCACATAGCGCAGGTCGCAGAACATACGAGGGATCGCCATGTGCTTATGGATCAGGAGCGCCTCGAGTGACTCGGGCGTAATCTGCAAGATGCCGCTCGGTTTTTTGATGAGCTTAGCCTTGTGCGACTGCGAGATATCGCCATGCCAGTGCCAGACAGGGATATCGGCTTCTTCGCACAGATCGTTGAGGCGGACGAATTGGTCATTGATGAGCGCCTTGAGGGGGCCAATGTAGAGGGCGCCCACGCTTGCGGGCGGGTTCTCCCAAAACTCGGTCAGGATGGGAAAGAAGGCTGCCTCGGTTTTGCCAGATGCCGTGGAGGCCGTCAGGAGCACATTGTCTTGCGTGTTGAAGATGGCATCTGCCGCCGCAACCTGGATGGAGCGCAGGCTCTCCCAATCGTGGGAGTAGATGAAGTCTTGGATAAACGGGGCGTAGCGGTCAAAGGCGTTCACGAGGCCTCCTTTCAAAAGCGAATCTCTCAACGCGGCGGGCAGTGGCTTGCTGCATTACCGCTTCAACGTTTGCCCAGATAAAACCTGCCAAAATAAACCTATCCCTTTTTGGCAGGTTAGATGGTGAATTCGGCGAAGTTACGGTCGCCGCCTGCGGTGCCGGTGTCGCCTGTTGCTGCTGCCGGCGCCAGCGCGTCGCCGCCGACGCTTTGCAGCAGCTCGGCTACGTTGGCGTCGGGGTTCTGGCATAGGATGTCGAGCAGCTCGATAAAGTCGCGAATGACTTCACGCGGCGTCAGATGTGTGTCGGCTCCCACACGACCGAACTCGATCTTGAGGAAGTCCACCAAGTCGTTCTCGGTAAGCGTGGGCGTCCAGCCAAAGTAGCCGGCGTGAATTTGCATGAGTTTTTCGATCAGCACCAGCAGCTCCTCGTAGGTGAGTGGCTGCAGACGGATGATGGGCGCGAGCATGTCCTTAAGGTCCTCGCGTGCAAAGCGGCCTTGAGCGAGTCGGCTGCGCAGGGCCTCGTAGGAGAACACGCCGCGGCGGCGGTCTTCGATGGAGGTTGGCGTGCCGCCCATGATCATGCCCAGGTACTGCGCCTTGCCCTGGAGTGTGTCGTTGTACATGGTCAGGATCTTCTCGTAGTTGTACTGGCGCGTGATGGCGTTGGGAATCTTATACAGATTCACGAGCTCGTCGATGAGCACCAACATACCCTTGTAGCCGCTGCAGACCAAAAAGCGTGCAATGAGCTTAACGTAGTCGTACCAGTCGTCATCGCTGATGATGGTCGAGGAGTCCAGCTCAGCGCGTGCCTCGCTCTTGGTGCGGTACTCGCCGCGAATCCATTTGGTCACGCGACTCATAGCTTCTTCGTCACCCTCCGAGACAGCCATGCGATAGCGGCGGAGCATGCGGGTGAAGTCGAAGCCGTGGACCATTTCCTCGAGCGGGGCCAGTTGGGCATTGACGACCGACTCGTCGACGTCGGCGCACGAGGCGACCCAGCGATCAAGAATAAGGTTGAGCGCACCGCCCTCGGGGCGCGTCTTGGTCGATATATTGCGGATGAGCTCGCGGTAGGTGGCAAGGCCCTGCCCCTGCCCGCCCTGCAGACGGCGCTCGGGGGACAAGTCTGCATCGGCGACGACGAATCCCTCGCCCATGGCATGCGTTCGGATGGTTTGGAGCAAAAAGCTCTTGCCGGCGCCGTAGCGACCGACCAGGAAGCGGAAGCTCGCCCCACCGTCGGCGATGAGACTCAGATCGGTGAGCAGGGCGCGGATCTCGACCTCGCGCCCTACGGTAATGTAGGGAAGGCCGATGCGCGGGACCACGCCGCCCTTGAGCGAGTTGAGAATGACGGCAGCGACGCGCTTGGGCACGCGGGGTGCTGCGGATGCGGTATCACTCATGGTCTAGGTATCCTCTCACGTCTGCTTCGTAGTCCTCAATAATCTGCGGCCCTGCCGCGCTAAATTCAATTACGGTGTCGCCCACCAGGTCAAAGAGCGCCTCGTTGATGGTATCGACGAGCATGTCCTCGCTCTGCCCCGATTGCACTACCGCCGATTCCGCCTGTACTGCGTTGTGCTCGAGCAGCGCGCGGAGATAGGCGTCTGCGGCGGGCGCGAGTTCGTTCGTTGCGTCAGCGGGCGCAGCGGCTGCGAACGCTGACGTTGACGCGAGAAGCGGTGCCACGACACCAAACTGTTCGGTGGATATGCTCGGCTCGTCGGTCAAGTCCTGCCGAATGGGTGCCGCGACCGCCTCGACCGTCGCGTCGGCTACGGGCTCGGCTTCCGGTTGCCCTGAGTCCGCTGCCTCGGCTTCTGCGGATGTGTCGTCCTCGCGCTCTTCGTCGATCAAAAGCGCTTCGCGCGTTTGCGCAGCGGCGCTCCGAATGTGCCCCAGCTGACTCAGATCGATATCGATCTTGACGGGCTGGTGTGCGGCGTCCCACGAGAGCCATGCCACAATCTCGTCATCGATAATCTTGGCCAGATATTTGGGGACCTTTTCTTCCTTAAGGGGATGGGCGGGGTCCAGCGCCAGGCGCAGGCGTTGGTCGCAGGCGCGCATCATTTCACCGAGCTTGCTGCTCTTTTGCCTACTACCGTGGATACGCATGCATTCCCAAAAGCCGTTTTGGCAACGGTAGATATGGATAGGATCCAGGCGGTATTCGCAGTCCTCGTGGCGCTCGGGCGCAAAGAATACGGCCGAGGCAAACATGGTGTAGGGCATGGCCGTCTCCTCCCCAAATAAACTCGCCACGATGCCGGTCTTTCGGTGCGTGTCGTAGTAGCGCGCCATACGGACATACACGGCGCATGCCACGTGGCGCAGATCGCGGTGGTGGCTGCGGTCGAGCCGCGAGTTACTTAGGTTGTACGTGGAGAGGGCGTTGATGGCGGCCATGAGTCGCTCCTCGCGCATCTCGTCGGGCGGAAGGGGGAGCGTGGGCTCGGAGGTTTTGCGACGCTTGGGGGTCTGGCCGGACGGTGCCGGTGCTGGTACAAGGTCTCGTGCCGCGCGCCGCAGCTCGATAAGGGCGTTATCGAACATGACGGTTTTAGAGTCGCGAAGCAGCTTGGGGTCGAGCCCGTGGAATACGGCGTAATCCTGCAGCCACACGCGTGCAAATCGGTCGATGCCGGGCTCGAAGGCGCGATAGACATCCCAAAAAGCCTTGATCTTGTTAAAACCGTCGAGCGGGTCATCTACGCCAATGCCGCAAATCAGCTCATAGAGATACAGAAAGGCAAAGGACGTAGACGTTTCCTCGACGGTTCCGCGGCGCACTTGGGCACGCCAGGTAAAGTAGCCGCGCAACTGCCGGTCGCTCATGGCGTTGTAGGTGGGAAAGTACGACTTAAAGGTGCCGTTGTAGGGACAGTCGTCCTCAAAGTCGGCCATCAGCAAGCCTTGGCGGTAGAAAAGCTCGGCCTCCGATAGCCAGCGGCCCGCGCCGCCCTTGGGGTCATCCTGCCAGCGCGATATCTCGCGCATCTTGCGGTATTGGTCGGGGAGGAAATTCTGCATCTGTCGGCCGGTTTTGAGAATCGGCTCGTCTGCGTAGATTTCGTTTGAGAAGCGGGCGGACTGATGGGTCCGGGCCTCGGCCATAATGCGCTCGATGAGCATCTTGATGTCCTGGTCGGCCACCGCTTCTCCTCTCCTAACGCAGCTTCGGTGACCTCATATCATAGCACAGCATCAAACAGGTGTTCGAGATACTGCTGCGTAGATAGATTTAGAACAGGAGGGCGTAGATGACGGCGATGACGACGGAGGGGAGCATATTGGCCGTGCGGAAGGTCTGAGGACGGATGAGGTTGACGCCGACGCAGAAGATGAGCATGGAGCCTACGAGCGAAAGGCTGTCGAGGGCTGCCGTAGTCATGATGGGGGAGAGTGCGCCGGCAAACAGCGTGATCGTCCCCTGGAAC
>JAXKHW010000327.1:0-1997 GCA_036549635.1 Collinsella sp.
GACCGTGATCGATGCCATTGTGGAGGCGTGCGGCATCCTGGACCAGAAGGAGGCCGTGATGCGCGCCGGCGGCGACCCGCTTACCGTGGGCGGTGCCGCAACCTGGGACGGTGGCGTTGAGCTGGGTGTGGACGGGTTTGTGGCTGCGGAGGCCGGGGCTGATGGTGCCGGTGGCGCGCCTGCCGGGAAGCCCGCCGCGCCCGCCGCTGGCGACGCATCTGCTGAGACGCCCGCCGCTGCAAAGGAGGCCGAGTAATGCAAAAGGCTATCTATACCACCGTCGGGATCGACGAGCTTCTGTCGCATGTCCAGGCGCTCAAGGGCGTCGGCGCGCGCTTTGTGCAAATGCATGCCGAGCGCAACGTCGACGACGGCACGTATCGCCTGGTCTATACGTTTATCAACGTTCGTGCTGCACAGGAGCAGATCGCTCAGGATGGCAGCTATGCGATCGAGAACCTGGTGGTCGAGGGCATCGACCAGTACCAGGAGATTCCGTCCATCAGCTCGTATTATCCGGCGGTATTCCCGTTTGAGAACGAGGCGCACGACCTGTTTGGGCTTGCCATTACCGATATGCAGATCGACTTTAAGGGCTTTTTCTACCAGGTCTCGACTGCCGAGCCCATGAGCGTTATCACACCCGAGGTGAAGGCCGCGCGCGAGAAAGCCATGAAGGTCCGTGCCGCCGCAGAGGCCAAGGCGCGCAAGGCTGCGGCCGAGAAGGCCGCTGCCGCTGCTGCTGCGGGGGAGGGCGCCGCGGGTGCCGGCGATGCTGCGAACGCTGTTGCCGCCCAGCCCGCTGCGGCTACCGGCTCCGATGCTCAGCATGACGATGCTGCTGCCAAGGCCGCGCTCAAGGCTGCCGAGATGGAGGCAAAGCTCGCCGCCATGGATCCCGAGAAAGCGGCCAAGGTCCGCGCGGCGCTTGCCGCCAAGGCCGCCCGCGACAAGCAGAAAAAGGAGGCGTAAGTTCCATGGCACATCGCTCCGTTATTCCGTTTGGCCCGCAGCACCCGGTGCTGCCCGAGCCGCTTCATCTGGACCTGGTGATCGAGGATGACCGCGTCATCGAGGCAATTCCGCAGATCGGCTTTGTGCACCGCGGGCTCGAGAAGCTAACCGAAAAGCGCGACATGCATCAGTTTGGCTACATCGCCGAGCGCATCTGCGGTATCTGCGCCGTGGGCCACAGCTGCGGCTATGCCAGCGCCTGCGAGCGCATGCTCGGCATCGAGGTGCCTGGTCGCGTGCAGTATATCCGCACCATTCTGCACGAGCTTTCGCGCATTCACTCGCATCTGCTGTGGCTGGGTCTGCTCGCCGACGCCTTTGGCTTCGAGGCGCTGTTCTATCGTTCGTGGACCCTGCGCGAGCAGATTCTCAAGATCTTCAAGAGCACGTGCGGCGGGCGCGTGATCCTTTCGATTAACGAGATCGGCGGCCTTAAGCACGACATCGAGGACTCCGAGCTGGCAGGCATTGTCCAGACGCTCGATGCCATGCGTCCCGACTACGAGGCCCTGGTGCATACGTTTTTGGACGACGTCAGCTGCGGCGAGCGGCTGCATGGCGTGGGCGTGATCAGCAAGAAGGACGCGCTGGAGCTTTCGATGGTCGGCCCGTTCGGTCGCGCCTCGGGCGTGGATTACGACGTGCGCATGTTCGGCGACGGCGCCTATGCGGACCTGGCTGCGTTTGAGCCCATCGTTGCCACCGACGGCGACTGCTATGCCCGCTGCCAGGTGCGTTGTGCTGAGGTCACGCAGGCCATGGACATCATCAAGGAGCTTGTGGGAAAGATTCCGCACGACGGTATCGGCGGGCGCACCAAGCTTACGCCGGCCGACGGCGCGCGCGGCGAGGTTGTGATTGAGCAGCCGCGCGGCGAGGCGTACTACTATGTGCGCGGTAACGGCACCAAGAACCTGGACCGTTTTCGCGTGCGCACGCCGACGTCGCAAAACCTGGCGGGTCTGACGCATGCGCTGCAGGGC
>JAXKHW010000328.1:0-4237 GCA_036549635.1 Collinsella sp.
CCCTCGTGCAGAATATTCAGGCAAATGCGCGTCTCACCGGCGATGGGCACAAATTCGTTCTTGACGCCGTCAGCATCCATGAGCTCGGCCATATAGGCACCCATGTGTCCGCCGAGCAGACCGGTCGCGAGCACATCGTCGCCCAACTGCAGCAGCACACGGCTCACGTTGAGGCCCTTGCCGCCAGCGGTCTTTTCGGGCGTCACACGGTTCACGTCGTCGATGATCAGCTTGTCGAGCTGATAGCGCGTATCAATCGACGGGTTCATGGTAACGGTCAGAATCATGTTGAACTCCTGTTCCGGGGCACGACACGCGCGGCCCCAAACATACGATAGCTCGTTAAAGGATCTCGATCTCAAAGCCGCGGGTAACGGTCTCCCCCGGCTTGGCCACCAGGCAGCCGCGCTTGTGCTCCAGAATATCGTCCTCGTCGGAGCAGGTGGACAGGCCGCCCCACGGTTCCACGGCCACAAAGTCGCCCTCGGGCTTGCTCCACACAATCAGGTACGGCATATCGGGAAACGTCAGGCGCACGCCCTTGTCCTCGGTCTTCTTGGTCAGCGTAACCACGCGGCTCTCGAGCACGTCAAAGATGGTCTCTGCGAAGTCAAAGAGTTCGTGGGTCAGCGGCAGGTCATGGCCAACCATCGGGTTCTTGCTGCGATGCTCAACATCAATCAAGCCCGTCGAGGGAACGGCAGTACAGAGCTCGGCGGCCTCGCGCTGATCGAAACGAAGCTCGTAGTCGTCATAGGACTCGCCCTCGTCAAGCGGGCACTTAAAGCCAGGGTGACCGCCCACAAAGAACGGCATGTCCTCGGTGCCCTCATTGGTCACCTCGTACGACACGGCCACCTTCTCCGCATCGATCGTGTAACGAGCAACGATCTTAAACGGATACGGGTACTGCTCGAGCAACTCGGCATGGTCGGCAGAGCTTAGGCTCAGCGCAACCATGTTGTCGCTCTGTTCCTCGAGCTTCCACTCCTGTTTGCGCGCAAAGCCGTGGCGGGCGAGCTTTACCTCGCGGCCGCCCATGGTCGTTGCGTGACCGTCACGAAGGCCACCGCAGATCGGGAAACAAATGGGCGCCCGCCCCGACCAGACCGCCGGATCACCCTGCCACAGGTACTCACGGCCGTTGGCCGCAATAGAAGTGAACGATCCGCCAGCCGTGCTCAACGCCACACGAATAGAACCGTTATCAAGAACAAACTCCATAGGAGCCTTCCCTTTCTTACGACAGCCCGCCAAGTCAATAGGGCTGATAGAAAACCGGCCCGCGCCCCATCACAGAAACGCGAGCCGTCAACGGACTAGTTAATTACGCCGGATACCCGCTAATCATGGTATTCGCCGCGGTCCCACTTCTCGAGGAACTCGTCAAAGAAGTGCGGGTCAGCCTGAGTCTCGGCGTCGGCCTTATTGCAGGCATCGATCTTGGCGATCAGGGCATCGTGCTCGGGGGTCTTCTCGTAGGGCTCCTCCAGGAAGGCAAGCATGATATCGGCCATCAGGAACTCGCCGGTGATCTTGCCGCCAAAGCCCACGATGTTGGCGTTGAGCTCGCGACGGGCATACAGGGCAGAGGTCATGTCGCGAACCAGGGCGCAGCGGGCGCCGGGAACCTTGTTGACGGCGTTAGTGATGCCGATGCCGGTGCCGCACAGGGCCACGCCAAAGTCAGCCTTGCCGCTGGCAACAGCCTCGCCCACGGCCTTACCGTAGATGGGATAGTGCGTACGGGTGTGGCTGTAGGTGCCGCAGTCGAGCACCTTGTAGCCAGCCTGCTCCAGGCGGTCGGCCAGATAGATCTTCTCGTCCGTAACGATATGGTCGCAACCGATTGCGATGGTCTTCTTCATCAGAACGTCCTTTCGTCTGAATTCACAAGTTGAGGTAGAAGTTCGAGTTTTCGGTGGCTCTCGTTAGGCCATCTTGTTGAGCATGTCGACACGGATCTGGTGACGGCCGCCGGCGTACTGGGCGCGCAGGAACTCGCGGGCGATCTTCTTGGCGACCTCGGTGCCCACAACGCCCGGGCCCATGGTGACCATGCGCGAGCCGTTGTGCTCGCGGGTCATGTAGGCGGAACGCTCGTCGGAAATGTTGGCGACGACCATGCCCTTGATCTTGACGGCGGCCATATAGGAGCCGACGCCGTACTTATCGAATGCGAAGCCCTGGGAATCCTTGTGCTCCAGCAGGTCCTTGGCAACGGCGGTGGCGGAATCGACAAAGTCCGCGGCAGGGGTCTCGGAATAGTCGACGACCTCGTGACCGTCGGCGATGAGCATCTCCTTGATGGACTCCTTCATCGACATACCGTCGGCATCGGAAGCGATTACAACCCTCATGACATCCTCCTTGAGAGATACGCTGGCGCGTAGTTTCTGTTTGGAAGTGTTGAATCGCGATCAGGTCCGGGCATCTGAATGTGCGGTTCTTCACTGTTCATGTTTATTTGAACACATTCGAACATCGACTGCAACAACTATTTGTTTGTCTTTGTTCTTTTTTGAACAAAGACCGTTCACGGATGATTGTTGACCGTTTGGGATCGTGAAAGCTTCGTCCTGGCACGTCTTCAACAAACAAAAGGGACGGCCGAGAACGAGTCTCGGCCGTCCCTTTGCGGTATGCCCCAGCAAATACAGCTGTTTTAGCTACTCGACCTGCCTACCTTTTTTGGTGTGCTTGGACGGAGCACTCAGAAAGCGGCCCGTCAAATAGTTCGCCGGGCCGGAAATATCAATCCCCAGCAGCACATGCCCCAGCCACAGAAACGCCGCGAGCACCAGCAATGGAATCACGCACGAGGTCACGATCATCACGATGACGCCTTCGATGAGATCGGTCACCTGCTGCACAATCTCATCGGTCATCTGCTTGGCGCCGCTGGTCACCGACGTGACAAGACCCGAGGCGCCGTCGGCAAGCTGCTCAAGCACGTTCTTGGACTCTGTGGACTCGGCCTTTTTCTTGCTTGCCTTGGAGTTATCACTATCTTCTGCACTCGCAGCGTCAGTCGCCTTTTGCTCAGCCGCTTCGATGCTCACTCGATACGTTTCGTCGACCTTTTGCGACACCCATACACTTGCAGGCACCAACGCCATGCCGATCATGGCGACCACCAGCACGCGCGTCGCCACGCGACGAAGGACGGCGCTGGTGCTCCAGCGTCCGTGAATGCCAAGCGACACCGCGAAGAGTACGAACGAGAACGGGATCAGGATGCCCAGACCAACCGACCACAAAATCGTAAGCAAATATTTCTCGAGGTATAGCACGGCAAGCACGATGCCCAAGTTACCCGAAAGCTGTGCGAGCTGCTCGGCAACCGGCGTTCCCGTATCGCCCGGCAGCGCAGTGATGCCCGCAGACAGCGCCACGCACGAGGTCGTGAGCGCCAGTACGTTACCTTTCTTTTGATCGATGACCTCGATGGTGGAGTCCCAAGTTTTGGTATCGGCGAAATGCGGACGGGCCACAAAGCCCGACAGCAACGCCAGCACCACAAGGGCAACGATGATACCGATCTGCAGCTTTTTGTTTGCGCACACGACATCGGACAGGCTGGGCTGCAGCTCTGTTACCGTCGTGTGCTCGGTTATCTGGACAGGACGCCCATGAGCCATCTCGTTCGCGTCTCTCTTTTGAATCGATCCGTTGTCCGGCATTTGGATACCTCCTCATTCCGGCCTGTATTGCGGATGGAAGTATACCCACCCAGCGAAAAACCGAACGGCAAGACGAACGGAGCGCACCAAGACTGTCCCCAATGACTATCTCGGGATGAGTTGCGGTGGAATAGGGATTGTTTAGCGCCCGCCAGCCCCTATTCAGTCCCTATTTCACCGCAACTTGGAGAAGAACAGAAAAAGCCCTGCTGCGGGTAGCAGCAGAGCTTTTGGAAGGGGACGAGGTTGTGCGGGCTCGTTAGGCGAGCTTGGCCTCGAGCTGGGCGATGCGCTTATAGGCATCGATGGTAAAGCGGGTCTGCTTCTCCAGGATCATAGTGGTCATGAGGGTATCCTGAGCGTGAGCCATGATGAAGGTCATCTCCATCTCGCCACCGCCGGCCTCCTGCGAAAGCAGCTTGGTCTGCGTGTCGTGAGCGCCGATAAGTGCATCGCTGGCATCCTTGTGCAGTTGCTCGGCCTTCTCAAAATCACCCTCGCGAGCAGCATCGAGCGCTGCAAGCAGATCGGTCTGGGCGTCACCTGCGTATGCG
>JAXKHW010000329.1:0-2773 GCA_036549635.1 Collinsella sp.
CTGCAGCCCAATCTGTCGGGCCTTGGCGCACGTCGCTGTGTGGGCGGTCTTTCCAAGACGGCATCGCTGACCGGCATCTTTGTCGGCTCGTGGCTGGTCTCCTTTGCCTCGATGACGATCGCGATCGGCTACGTGCGCCTGGTCGTGGGTGTCGACTTTGGCGGGCGCGAGGGACTGTGCTTGGTGGGCGGCGCCGCTTCCGCGCTTGCCGCCACGGGCCTGGGGCTCTTTGTGGGCACGCTTCCCGTTAAGGGCGGCAAGGCGTCCAAGTCCGGCATCCTCACGGGCTTTGCCACCACGTGCGCCCTGTTCGCCGGCCTCTACGGCGAGCCGGCGATGGCGCTTGCCGACGACGTCGCCCGCGCCTGCCCGGCCGAGTGCTGGCTCAACCCCGTCAAGCTCATCTGCGACATGTTCAACCGCCTGTATTTCTTTGAGGACCTGGGCCCCTTTGTCGTTCGCACTGGCGCGCTGGTCCTTATGGCGCTGCTGTTCGTTGCCGCCGCCACGCTGATCTTTGGAAGGAGCCGCTATGAGCACCTTTAAGACTGCGCTTCGCATGGCGCTCGCGCACCCGCTCTATCTGCTCATCTACACGGTGTTCATCTCGCTCATGGGCGTATTCATCGCGGCATCGGTGAGCTGGAACTCGTCGCAGCTCACCGAGTACAAGCCCTACGATGCCAACGTGATCGTGGTCGACCGCGACGACAGCGACCTTTCGCGTGCGCTTACCAAGCATTTGGGTTCGCGTTTTGAGCTGGTCACGGGCATCGGCGACGATACGTACGACCTTGCGGACGCGCTCTCCAAGAGCAACAGCGCCAAGGGCAGCGCCGACTGCGTGTTCTTTATCCCGGAGGAGTTTGAGGACGACCTCGTTGCGGCTGCCCGCGCGGGGGAGGCCCTGCCCAAGCTCGACGTGACCTACGGTTCCGGCACCATGGCGGCGGCGCTTTCGTCTGCCGAGGCCTCGCGCTGGATCTCGCTCGCGGGCGCTGCGGCGGCGCTTGAGCCCGCTGCTTCTAACGGCGACGTTGCCAAGGCCGCCGAGCATGCCGCTGCAAAGCGCGCGGAGGTCCAGATCGAGCAGGTCAAGGTCGACTCGACGGCTGCCGCCACGCTCGAGTCGTATTTCAACTTTGGCGCGTACGCGATCATCTCGTCGGTCATCGTGTCGGTGGGACTGGTGTTCTCGGGCATGAACGAGCCCGAGCGTGTGCGCCGCATGGAGGCCGGCCCGGTCTCCGAGCGCCAGCGCTCGCTTGCCGTGTTCGCGGCTGCTGCAGTGCTCACCGTCTGCATCTGGTTTGTGTCGAGCATGATGGGCGTCGTGGGCTTTGCCGGCGCGGTCGCCGAGGTCGGCGTTGGTCGTGTGTGCCTGGCGCTGGCGGCGACGTTTGCCCTGGCGTGCACGCCTCTGGCCGTTGGCTTTGCGCTGTCGAGCCTGGGTGCGCGCGAGGAGCTGCTTAACGGTGTGGGCAACCTGCTTGGCATGCTCATGACGTTTTTGGGCGGCGCTTGGATGCCGCTGTCGCTGATGGGCTCGGCCGTGCAGACGGTGGCGCACTTTGTGCCGACGTATTGGGTGAACGATGCGATTGGCAAAGCGCTCGCTTCGGATCTGACGTCCACCGTGTTGGGCGACATCGCCTGCGACCTGGGCGTCACCGTGCTCTTCGCCGCCGCCATTGCCGCCGTAGGCCTAGCCCTCGCACGCACCAAATCCCACGCCTAGCCACCTAGTCATTTAGAGCGTCCCCAATGACCAGTCTGAAATAAATCCCGAGCCTCGCTCCAAAATAGTTCGCCATGGTTTACTATTACGCTCATAAAGTAGCAATAGGCTAACAATGGGGGATAGCATGGCGACGAAGCAAGCCTACGTCCAGGTCAAGGGGCTCAAGAAGCACTACGGCGACGGTGAGGCGCTCCTGACGGTGCTCGACGGCATCGACACGTCCATCAATCGCGGCGAGATCTGCGTCATGCTGGGGCCCTCGGGCTCGGGCAAGTCGACCTTCCTTAACCTGATCGGCGGCCTGGAGGATGCCGACGGCGGCTCCATCATGGTGGACGGCTGCGACCTCACGGTGCTCAAGCCCGCCGACCTGGGTGAGTACCGCCGCCGTGAGCTGGGCTTTGTCTTCCAGTTCTACAACCTGGTGCCCGATCTCACCATCAAGGAGAACATCGAGGTCACGGCGTACCTGTCCAAAAACCCGCTCAATGTCGACGACCTGCTGCGCTCGCTGGGCCTCTACGAGCACCGTAACAAGTTCCCGCGCCAGGTTTCGGGCGGCCAGCAGCAGCGCTGCGCCATCGGCCGTGCGCTCGTCAAAAACCCGGGCCTGCTGCTGTGCGACGAGCCCACCGGTGCGCTCGACTATAAGACGTCCAAGGAAATCTTGCAGCTCATGGAGGATGTCAACCGCACCTACGGCTGCACCATCATCATTGTCACCCACAACGCCGCCATCGCGCGCATGGCCAATCGCGTGTTGCGCCTGCGCGACGGGCACATCGTCGAGGACGAGCTCAACGAGTCGCCCGTCGCGGCCGCCGAGCTCGATTGGTAGGCGGCGCCATGACACCTCTCGCAAAACGTCTCCCGCGCGAGCTGCGCCGCAATATCGGCAAGTACCTGGGCATCTTTTTGCTTATGTGCGGAAGCATCGCCCTTACCTCAGGCTTTTTGCTCGCGGCGCATTCCATCGGCTGCCTTATCGACGACATGCGCGATGCGTACACGATTGAGGACGGCCGCGTGACC
>JAXKHW010000330.1:0-3227 GCA_036549635.1 Collinsella sp.
CCTCGCTCGAAGAGCCCGATCGCCGCCTTCCTGACCTCGATGTCGTGTTTCACCCTCAAGTCGACTCGCATAAAAAGCCTCCCATTTCTCGTGTCCAAGAAATGGGAGGCAGTTCAGTGCGGCAGGGCTTTTGGAAGGGAACTTGGTTGTGAGGGCTCGTTAGGCGAGCTTGGCCTCGAGCTCGGCGATGCGCTTGTAGGCATCGATGGTAAAGCGGGCCTGCTTCTCCAGGATCATAGTGGTCATGAGAGTGTCCTGAGCGTGAGCCATGATGAAGGTCATCTCCATCTCGCCACCGCCGGCCTCCTGCGAAAGCAGCTTGGTCTGCGTGTCGTGGGCACCGATGAGCGCATCGCTGGCATCCTTGTGCAGCTGCTCGGCCTTCTCAAAGTCACCCTCGCGAGCAGCATCGAGCGCTGCAAGCAGATCGGTCTGGGCGTCACCTGCGTATGCGACAATCTCGAATCCAACCATCGAGATTTCTTCTTTGGTTGCCATATTGCGTTCCTTTCACATATGAACCAACGGAGAGCATCGCGTCCGGGCATACGCGCTGCGCTGTGTATGACAGAAACAATAACATTCAAACAAAAAGGAACAATGCAAACCGTTATTTCGAGCCGTGAACGGTCTTTTTTCGCCCGTGAACGGTTTCCAAACCATTTCAAACAATATCAAACATGATTAGCGGAAACCCAAACAGGACCGCACCCTAACGCAAATCGCGTACCGTATCGCCCTCCACGAGCACGCCGGGGATCAGCATGTGCTCCACGCCAGACACAACGCCCTCGGCGCCGGCGATCTTGTCGACCGCCCACATGCCGACGCGCCTGTTGTCAAAGCGCACGGTGGCCAGGCGACGATCGGGCACGATGTCGCCCAGACTGTCATCAACACCCACCACACTCACGTCCTCGGGCACGTGCTTTCCGCGCGACTCGAGTCCGCGAATGCAGCCGTAGGCCATGGCGTCGTTAGAAGCATAAATGGCCGTACAGGTCGGATCGTCCGCCAGAGCCTGACCGGCAGCATACCCGCTCTGTGCCGTCCAATCGCCACGAACGAGTCGCGGCGGCTCAATACCATGTGCGTGCAATGTCTCGCGCCAGCCTTCCTCGCGCTGCATGCCCGAAAGCGAGCGCTCGGGACACGAGATGAAATGCACGGTCTTGTGCCCCTGCCTCAGCAAGTACTCGACAACCTGGCGCGAGCAATCGAACTGGTCGTTATCGACCGTTGAACAGAGCGGGTGCTCCAACATCGTAACGAGCACTGTCTGCATGCCGGGCAGTGGCTCGAAGGTTCCAAAGTCCGCCGGCATGCGATTCATGATCACGACCATGCCATCCACCGGCAGTGCGCTCATGCGCGACGATGCGCTCTCGAGGGTATACGGATGCCCATCTACTTTCGTGAGGGTAATGGCGTATCCGTGCTTATCGGCGGCGGCAGCAAAGCCCTCCATACGGTCGAGGTTGCCTGTACCGGTAATGTTGAACATGGCGACGCCGACGGTCTTAAACTTGCCACGGCGCAGCGATCGACCGGCAAAATTGGGGCGATACCCCAGCTCGCGCATGGCGGCACGCACGCGCTCCTTGGTCTCGGGGCGCACGCTGGGTGAATCGTGCACCGTACGCGAGACTGTCTGCTCCGAGACGCCCGCGAGACGCGCCACGTCCTTAACGGAAACCGATTTTTTAACAGCGGCCATTGGTCGATCTTTCCGTGTCAACGATGCCATTGACGGCATCCTGCGCAGTCATATTAAACGCCTTCAAGTATATCTAACGCCGCCTCTGCAATACGCTTACCACCCAAAACCTACCGTTCACCGACATTTCTGCTTCCCCAAACGGCTTTTGTCGCCCAAATGTTAACGTTGCCATTGTGCAAACACAGAGCCACCGGGCGGCTCAAACGTTTACGCACAAAGAATCGACGGTTCGCAGGCACAGGAACCACCGGTTCGCGTCTTTTTTTGTGTCGCAAAATGGCAACGTCAACATTTTGGCAACCGAACGTCAAAAGCTACCATCGTTGCTAACCCACCGACTCTTAGGAGCTTTGCATGGAGCAACTCATCGCCACTATCGAAAAGGGCCAGCCCTTTTTCAACGCGATCGCCCGCAACAAGTACCTCAAGGCGATCCGCGACGGTTTTATCTCCGTCATCCCCATCATCATCTTCTCGTCCATCTTCTGCCTCGTAGCCTCGGTCCCCAACATCTGGGGTTTCTACTGGCCCGATGACATCAACAACGCCCTGTGGAAGTGCTACAACTACTCCATGGGCATCCTGGCAATCGCCTGTGCCGCCACCACCGCCAAGCACTTCGCCGACGCTCAGAACCGCGACCTGCCCAAGAACAACCAGATCAACTTTATCTCATGCATGTGCGCGGCCATCATCGGCTTCTTGCTCCTTTCGAGCGACACCATCGCCACGGACGCCGCCAGCGGCTTCAACACCACCTACCTTGGTTCCAAGGGCCTGCTGACTGCCTTCATCGCTGCGTTTGTGACCGGCATCATCTACAAGTTCTTTATCAAGCGCAACATCACCGTCAAGATGCCCGAGCAGGTTCCGCCCAACATCTCGCAGACCTTTAAGGACATCATCCCCTTCTCCGTCTGCATCACCGTCTTTTGGGTCTTTGACATCGTCTTCCGCGCTGCCTTTGGCTTCTGCTTTGCCCAGGGCGTCATCCAGGTGTTCCAGCCCCTGTTCACCGCTGCCGACGGCTACATCGGCCTCGCTGTGATCTACGGCGCTATGAGCCTGTTCTGGTTCGTCGGCGTCCACGGCCCCTCGATCGTCGAGCCCGCCATCGCCGCCGCCCTCGTTGCCAACATGACCGACAACCTGGCTGCGTTCCAGGCCGGCCAGCACGCTTCCGCTGTCCTGACCCAGGGTGCCCAGTACTTCGTCGTCTGCATGGGCGGCACCGGCGCCACGCTCGTCCTGGTCTTTATGTTCTGCTTCCTGGCCAAGTCTCAGGAGATGCGCGCCGTCGGTAAGGCCGCCATCGTCCCCGTCTGCTTTGCCGTCAACGAGCCGCTGCTGTTCGCCGCGCCCATCGTGCTCAACCCCGTCTTCTTTGTCCCGTTTGTCTTTGCCCCGATCGCCAACATCTGGATCCTCAAGATCTTTATCGACTTCTTGGGCATGAACGGCTTTATGTACACCCTGCCTTGGACCGTCCCCGGCCCCATCGGCACCA
>JAXKHW010000331.1:0-1553 GCA_036549635.1 Collinsella sp.
CTCGGTCGTCTCCATGTTGTAGATGGTGTAGGGGTACACGCCCGAGCCCAGGTTGGCCATGGAGTTGCCGGTCATAAACTCAAACTCGGTATTGGCGGTGCCGCCGCCGTAGGCGCTCACGTAGAGCTTGCCGCGGCTGAGGCAGTTGGACAGGTTCTTAAAGTACTGCGGACCCTCGTAGCCGGCGCGCATGTTCTGGTAGATCGACAGATCCGAGAAGGTCTCGTTCATGATGGCGATGACCGTGGGCTTCTCGCTGTCGAACTGCTCCTTTGCGGCGGTGCGCTCGTCACTCTTGGCGGCGTCGGACTTGTCGTAGGCCTTGGCGTACTTTTTGAGCGTGGCCTTGGCATCGTCGACGGAGTAGTCGGCGGGTTTGGGCGGCTTGATGGACTGCGCTGCGCTAATGAAAGCGGGCAGGTAGCCCTCGCGCCAGTAGCTCTCGAGCGGGCGCCAGGTGTAGACGGTGATGCCGAGGGTGTTGTAGTAGTCGATGAGCGTGACATGCGCGGTCACGCCGCCCAGGCACAGCACCGCCACGAGCAGGTTGGTGAGCAGCATGCGCTTGGCGTTGGCGGCGCCCTTCTGACGGTGCGGTGCCACCAGGCCGGCGTACTCGCACAGCAGCATGGCGATGGCGGTAAAGCCCATGGACAGCACGCAGAACAGTGAGATCGAGAAGGTGTAGCCGGTGCCGGCGACCGCGGCGGCGGTGGAGATGGCCGAAAGGTCGCCCGGCTGGATGGGCATGGATTTAAACGTGATGACGAAGAACTCGGCAATGCCCAGGACAAAGAGGGCAAAGGCCAGGACCGCGGGAGCTGCGCCGTGGCGCTGGAACAGGAAGAACAAGCCGGTCATGAGCACGGTGATGATGGCCCACTCGAGCAGGATGCACAGGGGGTAGACCCAGGTAAAGTCGTGGTTGGACGAGACTTCCATGCCCAGCAGCGCAAAGACGCCGGCGAGCAGCAGACACAGGACGGCGGCGACGAGTGGCTTGCCCACAAAGGCGCCGCGCAGACGGGCGAGCTTGCCGGTGGGAGCGGGGGCGTCGGGCGCGGCGAACGCAAAGACGCGCGGGGCGATGCGGTCGCGTGCGATGCTGGCCCAAGCGCAGCCGGTGAGGATGGCGTTGGTCAGGATGAGCATCACAAAGGCGAGCGGCTCGTTTTGGGCGACGAGGCCAATGGCGCCCCAAACGGTCAAAAAGACCTGGAACAGGCCGAAGGCGACGCTCCACCCAAGAGCGCTTTTGGCAACGGTGCCCGACTGAGCGCGAATGGCCTTGGCCTCGCGCAAGACAAGGTAGACGGTCGCCGCAAGACCGACGAGCGAGATGGCGGCAGCGAACATGCTGAGACTCCTCACAAACTTAAAACCTACGAAAGCGGGGGTTTACCCGATTGTTACCAAGATATGCGCTGCAATTGGTGTCTGCGCACAACAACCAGCCATATTAACGCGCACGTGTGGCGGTGTGGCGCAATGTAGTGGCGACCTGCGCGATAATGGACGGGAATTACACGGAAACGTAAAGGCTTCTTAAAGAA
>JAXKHW010000047.1:0-15727 GCA_036549635.1 Collinsella sp.
CCCTTCTCTTCCATAAACGCCACGCGACGACGGTTGTAGAACCACTCGGTATCGACCAGCACGCCGTCCATATCAAACAGCACCGCCTTGATCATACGCATCTCCTCCCACCTGCCAAAAAGGGACAGGTTTATTTTGGTAGGTTTTATCTGAGGTTTTGTGGCGCGACGGATACGCCCTCCCCAGAGCAAAAAAGGGGACGGGGCGCAAACCCCATCCCCTTTCAATCAACCCGTAAGGTTTACTTACTTGTGATTAGTAGGAAAGCTTCCACATGTAGCGACGCATGGTCAGCGGGTGCTGACGGGCCTCGGCGATCTGGTTGCCGTACTCGCGCATAACGGCGAGGTGCAGCAGCGGGTTGAAGTAGGTGACGACGCTCGCGGGCACAGCGTCAGCCAGGCCGTAGTCCTTGGAGTCGATCAGAGCGACCTTGGCGCCCATGCGCTCGAGGAAGGTGAGGGCGCGGGCGTCCATCGGACGGGTGGCACCATCGGACATGAAGAAGACGTAGGGCTTACCCTCGGTGGAAACCTCGAACGGGCCGTGGAAGTACTCGCCGGTGTTGTAGGAAGCAGCGTCGATCCACTGCATCTCGGTGAACAGGAAGGCGGCGTTAGAATAAGCCATCTTCTCGGAGGCACCGGAGGCCATGAAGTAGATCATCTTGTCGTCCTTGAAGTCCTGAGCGAACTGCTTGGCCAGGCCCTTGGCGGAGTGAGCAGCGTTCTCGATCAGCTCGAAGATGTTGGTGAGGCCGGTGATCATGTCCTCGTAGTGATCATAGCCCTCGGTCTGCTGAAGGATCTCGAGAGCAAGAGCGATGGCGTAGGCGGGCTTCTCGGCCTTGGCAGCATAGTTGGCATGGAAGCCGTGGACGATGACGTAGTCAGCGTCGACGGTCAGAGCGGAGCCAGCCTTGTTGGTGAGGGAGACGACCGGGCAGTTGTGCTTCTTGGCGGTCTTGTTGGCCTCGACGGTCTCGGGCGTGGAGCCACCGAGGGAGCAGGTGATCACGAAGGTGTGCTCGTTGACCCAGGAAGGCGTGTCGTAGTTGAACTCGTTAGCAGTGAAGATCTGAACGTTCAGCTTGTCCGTGTTGTTGGCCAGGAAGTACTTGGCGGGGTACAGGTCGGACATGGAAGCGCCGCAGCCGACGAAGGCGACGCTGTGGATCTCGTGGTTGGACAGGACGTCAGCGACGATCTGCTTAGGGAGGTTAAGGTCGATCTCGTACATCTGACACATTCCTTTCGATTTTTGCGGCGCCACATTGCCGGGCGCTCGCAGGGTTACCGTGGTTTGGACCGAGTCGCCGGCCCGTTGAGGATGTGACAAAGGGACTGCCCTTTGTCACGTATAGGGATGGAAGCCTGCCTGGGGTATGGGATGCCAGGCAGGCCCCCGGGGGAAAGCGGTTAGGCGCTTAGTCGCGACTAGGCCAGGATGCCGGCCGCGGAGAGGGCGATGCCGCCCACAATGGCGATCACGAGAAGCCAACCGGTGTTGACGTTCTTCTTGATGAGCCAGTACATAAGGCCGGTGAGGCCAAGGGAGATCATCTGGGGCATCATGCCGTCCAGGATGTCCTGGATAACGACGGTGCCCTCAGCGAACTGCAGCGGGGTGGTGGCGCCGATCAGCGTGGCGATCATGCCGCCCACGGACATAAGACCCACGATGCCGCAGACATACATGAGCTTCTCCATGAGGTCGCCGCCCTGAAGCTTGCTCAGGTACTCGTGGCCGCCCTGATAGCCCATCTTGGCTGCGAACCAAGTGATCAGCACAGAGGGGACGATGGAGATGAGCATGGCCAGGATCGGGCCCATGATGGAGCCCTGCTGAGCCAGCTGAACGCCCAGACCAAAGGCGATAACGCGGATGGTGCCCTGGAAGAAGGAGTCACCGATGCCGGAAAGCGGACCCATGAGGGAGGTCTTGACCGCGTTGATCGAATCGGGGTTGAAGTTCTCGGGATCCTTGGCGTACTCCTCCTCCATGGAGGCGGCGAGGCCCAGGATGAAAGCGCTCGTCTGCGGGGTGCAGTTGTAGAACGCCATGTGACGGTGGTAAGCCTCTTTCTTAGCAGCAAGCTGCTTGGGGTCGGACTCGTCCGGATAGAGGCGATCGAGCGTGGGAACCATACCGTAGAGGAAGCCCATGTTCATCTGACGCTCGTAGTTCCAAGAGGCCTGGATGGCCCAGGAGCGCCAGAAGAACTGGCTGACCTTCTTGTTCAGGGACACGTCCTTGGTTGCGGTTGCCATAGTGTGTTCCTCCTTAGTCTTCGTCGTCTTCGAGCGGATCGTAGTCGGAATCGACACCGGCGGCTGCATGGGAACCGTTGAACTTGAAGCCCATGAAGACGACAGCCAGGCACACACCGATCAGAGCGACCGCGATGACGGACAGGTTGAGGTAAGCGGCGAGCAGGAAACCGATGAACAGGAACGGAGTCATACCCTTCTTGATCATCATGGTGAGCAGCAGGGCCAAGCCGTAGGCGGTCATGATCTTGGTCGAAACGTTAAGACCAGTGGACAGCCACTCGGGAACCATGTTGACGATGGCCTGAACCAGGTCGGTGCCAACAAAGACGGCAAGGAAGATCGGCAGGAAGTACATGACGGCGTACAGACCGGAGCCGGCGCAGATGTGCATACGGTAGGCGGTCTTGAACTTTCCGTTATCGATCGCGTTATCTGCCACATGGGTGAGGGCGGCGATGATGGAGCGGAACACGATGCCGAGGAGCTGACCCAGGACGGCGACCGGGATGGCGATCGTCATGGCGGTCTCGGCGGAAGCATCGGTCAGGCACGCAAAGGCAGCGGCCACGATGCCGCCCAGGACCATATCGGGCGGAACGGCGGCGCCGACCTGCACCAGGCCCATGGACACGAGCTCGACGGCGGCACCGACGGCAAGGCCGGTGGGCACATCGCCCAGCAGCAGACCGACGAGCGTAGCGCCAACGAGGGGCTGCTCGAAGTTAAGACGACCGAGCAGGCGGGAGTCCCACATGCAGAACACGCCGACGAGGCCGACGAGCACCGCACTGATGAACGTATTCATACCCTTCTCCTTTCAGTCAGGCAAAATCCTGGTTGATTACAGCTTGGCGTCGATGTCGACGCTCTGATACGTAGGGGTCTGCTGAACATAGAGCTTGATGCCCATGTCGAGCAGCTGGTTGACGTCGGCCTTCTGGGTGGCGTCGAGGAAGACGGAGCTGTCCTTGCCTCCGACCTGATCGGCACCGTCGTGGTTGGCGGTGGCGCCCAGGTTGATGGCGTCGAGCTTGTAGCCCTGGCAGAACTGCAGCATCTCGGCGGTGTTGCCAAAGACGAACATGACGCGCTCGCCGAGGGTGTTGAGCTTGTCCATCTTGGCGAGGGCACGCTCGACGGTGAAGACGTTCAGACGCACGCCCTGGGGCTTGGCCAGCTTAAGAGCGCCCTTCTTGATGTCATCGTTGGCGGCAGCGTTGTCGACGACGATGATGCGCTCGGCCTGAACCTTGGTGGTCCAGGTAAAGACGACCTGGCCGTGCAGCAGACGATAGTCAAGACGTGCGAGGACGATCTTGGCGGGACCGGAGCTGTGACGGGGCGCCTTAGCCTTCTTGGCGGGAGCCGCGGCAGCCTCGACCGGAGCATTGGGGTTGGTCAGACCGGTACGGGCCTCGTTGATGAGGGCCGCGAGCTCGGCGCCCTTGACAGGGACGGGGCTCATAGCGAGCGTGAGCGCCAGCGGGATGTTGAAACCGCTGACAACCGTGAACTTCGTGCCGTTCTTGGAAAGCTCGACCATGTTGTTGTTGACCGAGCTGCCGAGCATATCGGTCAGCACATAGACGGTGTCGTCCGCGTTGAACGTGGCGATCATAGCCTCAACCTTATTGGTGATGGGCTCCTTGTCGTCACGAGCAAGCGACACGACGTGGACGTTCGACACGTCGCCGAGAACCATCTCGAGCGTGTCTTTGGCGCCTGCGGCCAGGCCGCCATGAGATGCGAGAATGATCTGATTCATCTTGCCTCCTCCTTTTCGTTATGGTCATTATAACGTCTTATATGTTGCTTATATTGCTAATTAGTATAAAGACCGTTCGCGGGTGAAAATCGACCGTTGACGGGCTTAACGTACTTGAAACGTTGGGGCTGGATAGGCCGGCGCTGGCTGGATAACCCCAGGCCAAACGCCGTGCACAATCCTCTATCGCACGAAGTACCAGGGGCTTTCCTGCACGGTGGGCTCCAGCGCGATGCCAGTGCGTTCCTTAAACAGATCCATGTCCTGAGATTTTTCGGTCCACCACGCGTTGGGCTTAAAGGTCATGCTCTCGACAATACGTTTGACAATGGCGCTGTTGCGCAGCCTGGAGAAGTCGGTGTTCATGATCAGGATGGACGCGAGCACCAGCACAATGCCCAGAACCTTGATCGCGCCGGCGGGCTCGGCATAGACACCAATGCCCACCAGTACGGTGACGACCGTCTCGAAAGACATTACGACGGGAACTTTCGATGTCTCGAGCCCCATGGACAGACCCTGCATATATAAGATGTAAGCCACGGCTGTGGGGATGAGTCCAAAGCCAAGGAACAGCAGCAGCAGCTGTGGCGACATTGCCGCGGCGACATCCGGCCACGGAGCCGCGATAGCTGCCATAACCGCACCGCCAAAAACAAAGCCCCAAAACGTGACAGCCAGCGGGTGGACCGTCTTGGTTGCTATCCGGCTAAACACCGCGAGCGACGCACCACAAAAGCCCGCAATCACGCCCGACGTGACGCCCCAAACCGAAAAATGAAAACCAGAAAGGTCGCCATTGGTCACTGCAAGCACGCAGCCAACGATGTTGAAGACAATGGCAACGAGCTTGTTGGGGGTCACGTCCTCGCGATAAAGCACGCGACCGAGCACGACGCCAAACACCGGCGAGGTATAGAGCAGCACCGAGGCCGTGGACATGCCGACCTCGCCCATGCACTCGTAATAGCAGGTGTTGGCGGCGGCCAGACCAACGATACCGACAAGTGCGCAGGGAACAAGCTCTTTAGGGCTTGCCTTGAACAGGGCCAGGGGACCCTGAGCCACGGTAGACCCCTCACCCGGACGGCAGCCCATAAACATCAGGACCGGCGCCAAGATAAGCGCTCCGACCAACAAGCGAAAGGCAGCCATGCTCTGGGACGAAACGCCCATGGCCGAGATGCCGTTTACAAAGATTCCGATGCTGCCCCACATAAGCGCGGCGACCAGCACCAGCACGTAGCCCAGATTGCTTTTCTTCAACGCAGCCTCCTCGATATTGTTTCCAATATGTTTCACACTACGTTATAGTCGTTATATACATTTTTCAAGACACAAATCGGCGAACGAGGAAATGATTCCCAGGAGTGTCCCCAAGTGCCAGCACAAAAGGAACGTCCCCAAGTGCCGACCACGGCAACGCCGACGTTTTGGCAATGTCAGCGAGCGCCCGTCATTTGAGCCAAGGTGCCGTGAAATGAAAAGGCGCTGACCTTCTGGTCGCGCCTTTGAAATTGAACGGCAGATTGGCCAAATGCCGGGTGCGCAGCGTCGGCCGGTCCGCCGTTCGGTAGAACGGCGGAACCAATATCCCCTAGTAATCCAGCTTCCACATGTAGCGTCGCGTCATGTAGTCCTTGTGGGTGACGGCAGAGAGCGCGCGCATGTACACGTTGTTGAGAATCGGGGCAAAGATCAGGTGGTTGAAGTATTCGCTCACGCTGTCCTTGATGTCATTGAGGCCGAGCTCCTTGGCGTCGAGCTGATAGACGCGCTCGCCACCGTACTGGTTGACGAAGCGGATGCCGCGCTCGTCGTTGCAGCGGCTGCGGCCGACGCTGATGAGCTGGAACAGCGAGGTGCGCTTGTCCAGGATCTCGAAGGGACCGTGGAAGAAGTCGCAGGTGTTGATGGTGCAGGAGTCGATCTGCAGCATCTCCTGCACGTTGCAGATGCTAAAGACGTAGGCGGCACCAAAGAGCGGACCCTGGGCCATGACGTTGATGCAGGGCTTGTCGGCGTTCTGCTCGGCCCACTTGGCAGCGAGCGGACGAGTGTACTCGACGGCCTTGCGATAGATAGGGTCGACCAAGTCGAAGGCGGCCATGGCGGTCTCGTACTCGGCATAGCCCTCGGTCTGCTGCGTAAGCTCCATGGCGATCATGGTCACGACGGCGGAGTTGGTGCGGCCCATGCAGGACTCGTCGACGGCCAGGCTGTCATACTGGATCTTGTAGTCGCAGACCTCGGTGAGGCCGGACTCGTCAACATAGATGGCGATGGTGCTGGCGCCGTGGTCCTTGGCGACCTGTGCGGCGACGATGGTCTCCTTGGTGCCGCGCATGGACACGACGACGGCCAGGGTGTTCTCGTTAACGTAGGCAGGGGTTGCGTGCACGAACTCGTTGCTGGTATAGCTGGAGCTCACGACCTGCGTGGCCTCGTGCTCCATAAAGTACTGGGCAGGATAGTTGCCGCCGTTGGATCCGCCGGCGCCAATCCACACGACGCGCTTGATGCCGCCCTTGTCTGCCTTGTCAGCCAAAACCTGGGAGACGACGTCCTTAACCTGTTCCTGAGTAGTCATCGTGCATCAGCCTTTCTTCTCGTTTGATGCTCTCGATGGCATACAAGTTACATACATGTTTTGGTTATGTCGACTAGTTGTATGCTATATTTGACTTAGAAATTCTGCTGGTAAGGTTTTCGACTTCTCGTTACCAGCAGTTTTGTTGTTGTATTGAATACATGCTTGATTAGACTCGCATACAAGTTAGATACAGGTTGATCACATGAACGCTTCGTCTAAAAAGAAACTGAGCCAATACGAGCGCTTGGCGGGCATGTTGCGTGACCGCATCGCCGCCGGTATCTACGCACGCGGAGACAAGCTGCCGTCCGAGATGGAACTCATGGACGAATCGGGGCTGTCGCGCAGCACCGTGCGCCACGCCCTTAAGGTACTCGTTGATGAGGGCCTGGTGCGCACCGAGCGCGGGCGCGGCGCCTTTGTGGCCGACACGCCCGCGCTCCACGAAAACAACCTGGTGTTTTCGAGCTATACCAAGCAGGTCGAAGGCCAGGGCATGAAGCCCACCACGCGCACGGTGGACTCGGGCTTTACCAAGGCGGGCGGCAGCATAGCTAAGTTCTTTGATGCCGCCGTGGGCAGCAAGCTCGTCAAACTTGTCCGCCTGCGTTATCTGGACGATGCGCCGCTGTGCCTGGAGACCACCTACCTGCCGCCAAGCTTCGAGTCGCTCATCGACCGCGATATCAACGGTTCGCTCTACGCGACGCTGCGCCAAGAATTCCATCGCGCGCCAGCACAGGGACATAAGACCTTTGAGGTGTGCTATGCCTCGCAAAACGAAGCGTTTTTGCTCAACGTTGAGCGCGGGCAGGCGCTGATCCTGATCACCGACTACGTCTACGACACCGACGGCCGACCGCTCCATGTCTCTAAGCGCATCCAACGCACCGACCGCGCCAAATACACCGAGCCCATCGGCTAACCTGCCAAAACCACCGCAAAGGGGACAGGCACCTTTGTGGTGGTTTTAGGCGAGGAGATCGGGGAACCAGGTTGGTTTGGGTTGGTTGGGCGTGCGCTCGGCCAGGACCAACTCCATCCAGCACATGTCGTACCAGCGGCCGAACTTTTGGGCACAGCGATCGAAGGCGCCCACCAAGCGATATCCCATATGGGCATGGAAGTCCTGGCTATTGTGCGTTAGATACTCGTCGTCCTTGTCGTGCGGCACGGCGATGAGCGCGCACATATTGGTGATGCCCATCGCGATCAGGCACTGCTTGAGCGCATCGTGCAGCTTGCGACCCAGCCCGCCATGGCGCACATCGCGTGCCAGGTAGATCGACGTCTCGACCGACCAGTCGTATGCCTCGCGGCTGTTAAGCGGACTCACGTAGGCATAGCCTACCGGACGCCCGTCCAACTCCATCACCAAATACGGATAGCGCTTGAGCGTACGCTCAATACGCCCGGCGAACTCCTCAACGCTCGGCACCTCGTATTCGCAGGTAATCGCCGTCTGGCGCACATACGGCTCATAGATGGCAAGCAACGCCGGCGCATCATCGGGCGTCGCCAGGCGAATCGTCGGCTCGGACATCTCGGTCATACAACCCTTCCCCCTCAAAAACAGAGGCCGCCTTGCGCCAAACCCAGCGCAAGGCGGCCCCCCGTCATTACATCAGGCTACAGGACAGCCGCCAACGCGTCGATATCCTCCTGCGTCGTGGCCCAGCTGGTGCAAAAGCGCACCACCGTGTGGGTCTCGTCGTACTTTTCCCAGTACTCGATCGCCGCATGCTCGCGAATGCGCGCCATGTCCTCGTTGGGCAGAATCACGAACTGCTGGTTAGTCGGCGTCTCCAAGAAGAACCGGTAGCCGTGCTCGTGCAGCACGCGACGAAGCGCCTGCGCGGTTTCGATCGCCTGACGGCCAATCTCAAAATACAGGCCGTCGGTAAAGAGCGCCTCAAACTGCACGCCCGTCAGGCGGCCCTTGGCCAACAGCGCGCCGTGCTGCTTAATACGCGGAATGGGATGCGCCGGGGCGCGCATGCCGCAGAACACCACAGCCTCGCCGCAGAGCGCGCCGCACTTGGTGCCGCCGATGTAGAACACGTCGCACAGCTGCGCCAGCTCGGGCAGGGTAATGTCGCACTCATCGGCCGCCAGCGCATAGGCCAGGCGGGCGCCATCCACAAACAGCGGAATCTCGCGCTTCTGGCACACCGCGTGAATCGCCGCGAGCTCGGCCTTGGAGTACAGCGTGCCGTACTCGGTCGATAGACTCACGTACACGGCGCCCGGGAACACCGTGTGCTCGTAGCTCTCGTTTTCGTAGAACACCTGGATATAGTTCTCGAGGTCCTCGGCGTGCATCTTGCCCTCGTAGCCGGGGATGGTGAGCACCTTGTGGCCGCCAAACTCGATGGCGCCCGCCTCGTGGCAGGCAACATGACCGGTCTCGGCGGCAACAACGCCCTGGTAGGGCGCGAGCAGCATATCAATCACCGTCGCGTTGGCCTGCGTGCCGCCCACCAGAAAAAACACGTCGGCATCGGGGGCCTGGCAGGCCTCGCGGATAAGTTGCTTGGCGCACTCGGTATGCGCATCGGTACCGTAGCCGGGCTGCGGCTCCATGTTGGTATCGACGAGCGCCTGCAGCACCGCCGGGTGTGCGCCGTGGGAATAATCGTTGTTGAACGCGAGCATGGCAATCCTCTTTTACCGGGTATCGGCCAGATGATTCAAACGGGGCTATTGTACGCCGTGCGGATAGGCAATGTGCGCGGCAAGGCACTCAAGCGCCAGCACCAGGGCAAAGCCGCAGCTCACGTCACTCAAAAAGTGCGCCCCGATCACGATACGGCCAAAGGCGACGAGCGCCGCGACCACAGCCGCCGTCCAAAAGACCACCCGCCGGCGCGAGGGCTTTTCCTTAAAGGCCACCGCGGGAAGTCCGGCGAGCATAAGACCGATCGCCGCATGCGCGGTGTGCCCGCTCGCGAACGACTTAAAGCCGTCCTTGATTACGCCGGCCGCAATATAACTCCACTTGTCGGGGTTGCCGATCACCCACCACGGCTGAAAATTGAGCCCCGGTGTGACCTCGATCACGCGCATGCGCGGACGCGACCACAGCGGCTTGACGATCACGTTGAGGATAATGGCCTGAGCGACCCACACGGCAAGCACCATCAACGCCCAGCGCGTAAGCTCGTCGGGCTCAGTCGCGCGCGTGAGGCGATAGACGATAAGGTTGGCGGCGATCACCAGCGCAAACGTCAGTACCAACTGAACCGCGATGAGTTTGCCGCCAACCCGCAGGGACGAAACGATCTCGTAGCCGGCCAGGCCAACGTTGACGAGAATGCCGAGCACGGCGAGCCATTTGCTCCCCCTGGAGTCGGGACGCACCGCGCGTACGAGCATAACGCCCGCGACGCTCGCCGTCAGCTCGAACGGCAGCTCGCCGGCGGCCTCGATAAAGCGACCGTACATGCTGCCGATATTGAACAGCGCGCTCGAGATCTGATAATCGAAGAAACTGCCCACGCCCAGACAAAGGCACAGGACAACCGCGATAATGGCGACATCTTTCTTATAGATGTATCCGAACATGCTTTCCTTTCGATGGAGCCAGAATGCCCAAATGGGGTGTTTGCAGCGTCGACCCGTTAATCATCGTCGGACGCACCCAGCTGCTGCAGCAGCATGAGTGCCGCGGCCACGGGACCGGTGCCGTCGTTGGCGTCGAGGCCACGACCCAGGCCGCTGCCCGCACCGGCGCCCGCCTTGTAGGGCACCGACAGTTTGCGGCTCTTGGGAAAGTTCACCGCGCCATAGCGGGTCTTAAGCTCAAAGGCCACCTTCTTGGGCACGTCGACGCCCAAAAACGTGATGCGACCGCCGCTGAGCGTGACGCTCTCGAGTCCCAGGCGCTCGCCGCGAATGCGGATGCGTGCGCGATTGAACAGGTTGAGTCCCGCCAACGGCAGCTCGCCATGCGCGGCCTCGGTCTCTTCCTGCACCCCATCGATGCTCTCCAGGTCCTCGGCCGCTGCGAGCTTACGGTACACCAGCACGCGCTGATCCACCGCCGGCAGGTACTCCTCGGACAAGAAGTAATCGGCCGGCAGGTTGATGCCCACGCTCGCCGCCTCCACGCCGGCGTCGTCATCGCCGCGCGCCTCGGCCACTGCCTGGCCCAGCATCTGCGTAAACAGGTCAAAGCCCACGCTCGACAGGTTGCCGTGCTGCTCGGCGCCCATAAGCGAGCCGGCACCACGGATCTCCAGGTCGCGCATAGCGATGCGCATGCCGCTGCCCAGGTCCTGGAACTCGGAAAGCGCGGTCAGGCGCGCCGTTGCCTCCTCGGTGAGCGGCAGCTCGCCCGGGAACATAAAGTACGCATAGGCCTGCGTGGCAGAGCGACCCACACGGCCCTTGAGCTGGTAGAGCTGCGCCAGGCCAAGGCGCTGCGAGTCCTCGATGATGAGCGTGTTGGCGGTCGCGTTATCGATGCCGCTCTCCACGATGGTCGTGGCGATGAGCACGTCGATCTTTTTGGTCGCGAACTCGATCATCACATCCTCGACCTCGCGCGGGCTCATCTTGCCGTGCGCCACACCCACGCGCGCCTCGGGCGCGGCCTCGTGCACGCGCGCCACGGCGTCGTCGATGGTCTTGACACGGTTGGACACGTAGTACACCTGGCCACCGCGGCCCACTTCCAGACGAATCGCCGCGCTCACCACGTCGGGGTCGTACTCCCCCACGTGCACGATCACGGGGCGGCGCCCGGTCGGCGGCGTAGTGATCAGGCTCATGTCACGCACGCCACTCGTGGCCATCTGCATGGTTCGCGGAATCGGCGTTGCCGAGAGCGTGAGCACATCGATCTGCTCGCGCAGGTTCTTGAGCTGCTCCTTGTGCTGCACACCAAAGCGCTGTTCCTCGTCGATGATCACCAGGCCCAGGTTCTTGGGGTTCACATCGGCCGAAAGCAGACGATGCGTGCCGATAAGCACGTCGATCGTGCCCTCGGCAAACGCCTTGAGCGCGCGCTTTTGCTGCGCCGGGGTGCGGAAGCGGCTGAGCACCTCGACCTCCAGGCCAAACGGGGCAAAGCGCTCAAAGAATGTCTCGTAGTGCTGCTGGGCCAGAATGGTCGTGGGGCAGAGCACCATGACCTGGCGGCCGGAGTCAACGCACTTGAACGCCGCGCGTAGAGCGACCTCAGTCTTGCCAAAGCCCACGTCGCCGCACAGCAGGCGGTCCATGGGCTTGGGCGCCTCCATGTCGGCCTTGATATCGGCGATGGCCTCCAGCTGGTCGCGCGTCTCGTCGTAGGGGAAACTCTCCTCCATCTCGATCTGCTCGGGCGTGTCGGGCGGGCAGGCGATACCGGCAATCGAAGATCGGCGCGTATACAGGTCGACCAGGTCAAACGCCAGCTTTTTGGCGTTCTTGCGCGCCTTGTTGGTGGCGCGCGTCCAGTCGGCGGTGTTGAGCCTGGTCAGGCGCGGCTTGTCGCCGTCGGGACCAACGTAGCGCGTAATGCGGTCGACCTGCTCCAGCGGCACGTAGAGCTTGTCGCCGTCGGCATATTCCAGCAAAAAGTAGTCGCGCTCCTTGCCGCCCACTTCCTGGCGCGCGATCTCGCTAAAGAGCGCGATGCCGTGAGTAGCGTGCACCACGTAGTCGCCCGGCTTAAACGGGAAGGTAATCTGCGTAATGTCCACCTTGCGGCGGCTGCGCGCGCGGTTGGCGTCCATGCGGGCGTTGAGGTCGGCGATCGAAAACACGGCCAGGTTGGCATCGGGCACCACCACGCCCTGCGGCAGGGCGGCATCGACAAAGGTCACGCGTCCGCGCGAGATGGTGGGCACGGCGGCACCGGCGGCGGCCTGGGCCGCGCCCGCCTCGAGCGAGCGGGCGTTGAGCGCGTCGGCCTTACGCTCGCGAATGGAAGCATGGGCCTCCTGGCGTGCGGTACGGTCGGCGGAATCCGCTGCTGCCACGCGCACGCGGTCGCCGATAGCGCCGGCATTTTCGGGCGCCGCGGTCAGCGATTCCTCAAAGGTAATGCCCTCATCGCCAAAGGTGAGCTCCATCGACTCGCGCGCGCCGCGGTCGGGAATGGCAAACACGCAGGCGTAGCGCTTGCCCACAACCTCCTGGATGCGCGTCATAAAACGGTTATCCGAGCCTGCGATGGCAGGCTGCTCAATCTTGAGCTCGGCCGTCACCGCACCGCCGGCACGGATCAGGCTCACGTAGTTCAGGCGTTGCTGGGAACCAAAGTCGAGCTGCTGGGCACGCACGTACAGGCCGTCCAGACGGTCGACCCCCGCCTCGCCGGCACGTGCCTCGATATCCTCGTAGGCGCGCAGGCAGTCATCGAACAGCGAGCGCGGCTCGGACAGCACCACGAGCGCCTTGCCGCTCACATGCGACAGCGGACTCACGGTCTGGCCGTACATCACCGGCAAAAAGCGATCGAGCTCGGGCGTGACGATGCGCGCATCCACCATCTCGAGCAGCGCCGCCAACTTGCTGTCGTCCTGGCTGGCGCGATAGAGTGCCACATGCATGTTGTGGACGGCCTCGTCGGTAAGCGCCAGCTCACGGCAGGGGAAGATCTCGATACTGTCCTCGTTACCGATGGTCTGCCCCGTTGAACTCACCATGCGGCGGATGCGGTCAATCTCGTCGCCGAAAAACTCGATGCGCACGGGCGCCTTTTCCTGCGCAGGGAACACCTCTACGGTGTCGCCGTGAACGCGGAACAGACCGGGCGCGTCGGCGGCGCCGGCATTGGTGTAGCCCATGCCCACCAGGCGATGCGGCACCTCGTCAAAAGGAATCTCCTCGCCCACCGCAAAAGTAGTGGACTCCCAATAGCGACTCTCGACCGGCGGTACGCAGCGCAACAGCGCACGGGCCGAAGCGACCATGATGCAGTTGTCCCCGCGCACGATGCGCCCCAGAGCCTCGCAGCGCTGCGCCACCACGGCGTCGTCGGGCGCCTGCTCGCGCCACGGATAGTCCTTGCGCTCGGGAAAACGGCACACGTGCGCCAGGCCCACGTAGGCGGCAAGGCTGCGCGCGGCGCGATCGGCCGCGTCCTCGCCGCTCACAATGTAGACCGTCGGGCGCGGACGGCGCGCAAACTGGGCGGCCGCCATAAGCGTACGGCCCGACTGCGACACGGCCAGCGTCACGTCCTCGCCGGCATCGAGTCCGGCCTCGACGGTCTGCAGCGCCTCGGCAGTGTAGAGCTGCGCGGCTATACGGTGAATGAGCATGCTGTTCCTCCGGCATCGCAACGCCAAAAGCCCGCCGGGGCAAGCTCGGCGGGTCGTACGTCAAATACATTGTCTGTCATGGTAGCGCATGGAGAGGACTCCGGCTCAAGGGCAAACCCAGCCCCGCAAAAAACGCCAGACGAAGATGCGTTCCGCCCTATCCCGCTACGCGCACGCTGGGGCACAAATCTGCCAGCGGACACTCGTCACACTTGGGCTTGCGGGCATCGCAGATCTCGCGACCAAAGGTGATCCACTGATGGTTGACCGACTCCCAATACTCGTGCGGCAAAATCTTGAGCAAATCCTGCTCGGTCTTGAGCGGCTCCTTTGCATGCGTCTTGGGACTCAGCATCAGGCGGTGCGCAATGCGGTTGACGTGCGTGTCCACCGCAATGCCCTCTACGATGCCATACCCCACGTTGAGCACGATGTTCGCCGTCTTGCGTCCCACGCCCGGCAGCTTCACGAGTTCCTTCATGTCGGCCGGCACCTCGCCGCCATAGTCGGCGACGATCATCTGCGCGGCCTCGACGGCATGCTTGGCTTTGCTCTTGTAGAAGCCGAGTGACTTGATAGTGTCTGCCACGTCAGCCACGCTCGCCCCGGCCATGGCCTCGGGCGTGGGCCACTGGGCAAACAGCCGCGGCGTCACCTTGTTGACCTGCGCATCGGTCGTTTGCGCCGAGAGCAGCACCGCGATCAGCAGGCGGAAGGGATTCTCGTGGTCCAAAAAGCACTCGACCGGGCCATAGCGACGGTTGAGGCGCTCACACACCTCGATGGCGCGCTCGCGCTTGGCGGCATTGGTCTCGCGTGGCATAACGACTCCTCGGCTCAACGGCACAATAAACTTATGGGCACAATTGTCCCACGTCCGAGACGCTTACGCCTCCAAGAATGCGCCGGTCTGACGGCTCCACAGGCTCGCGTACTCGCCGCCCGCCTCGACAAGCTGCGCATGCGTACCGTCCTCGACAATCTCGCCGTCCGCCAGTACCACGATGCGGTCGAGCGCCGCCACGGTGGACAGGCGATGTGCCACCACAATGGAGGTGCGACCGCGCATCAGGTTCTCGAGCGCCTCCTGCACCAGCGCCTCGGACTCGCTGTCGAGGGCAGACGTCGCCTCGTCGAGCACCAGAATCGGCGCGTCGGTCAGAATGGCGCGGGCGATGGCCACGCGCTGGCGTTGGCCGCCCGAAAGCTTAACGCCGCGCTCGCCCACCATGGTGTCAAAGCCACGGGGCAGGCGCTCGATAAACTCCAGGGCATTGGCCAGGCGCGCGGCCTCGCGGATCTGCTCGTCGGTGGCGTCAGGCCGGCCGTAGGCGATATTCTCGCGAATGGAGCGATGGAACAGCAGCGCCTCCTGCGGCACATAGGCAACCTGGCGGCGCAGGCTCTGCTGCGTGCAGCGCGAGACGTCCTGGCCGTCCACGAGCACGCGACCGCCCTGCACATCGTCCAGGCGCAGCAGCAGCTTGGCGAGCGTCGTCTTGCCCGAGCCCGATTTACCCACCAGGCCCACGCGCTGGCCCGCCACCACGTGAAGCGTCAGGTCGTCGAACACGTTCTCGCCCGCCGCAGCGTCACGATATGCAAAGCTCAGGTGCTCAAAATCAATCGCGCCCTCGGTCACTTTAAGCTCGGGAGCGTTCTCGTCGTCTGCCACCAGACGCGGCTCGTCCAGCACGCGCGTCGTCTCGGCCGCATCGCCGAGCGCGCGGTTGATGCGCTGCATCATGGAGCTTACGTAGTTCAGGCGCATGGTGAGGTTATAGGTGTAGGTAAAGATCATGACGAGCGAGCCGGCCGAGATGCCAAACCACGCGTTGCCGCC
>JAXKHW010000332.1:0-2085 GCA_036549635.1 Collinsella sp.
CTCGTCGGGCGGCAGGTTGAGGAGCTCGTCGCCGGGACGGTGCAGGCAGACCTTCCTGAGCTTGCCGATCTCGGAAGGCACGTGCAGACCTTTCGTCATGGCCTCCTACCTTTCTTTCGGGCCCCTGTCAGGGCCGATTCGTTAGCGCCCCTCCGTGTGAGGCGTTATTGCTGACGACATATTTATATCCAAAATCAGTCCATACTTCCACCTCGCCCCCGAACGGTTTTATATGAGGGGTGAACGGCATACACATATACTTCACGCATGGCACACTTTGATTTAATAAAGTGTATTTACGTGCTTAAATGCGTTTTCAATCCAAAAACCAATTGAAACTATTCTTTATTAAACCACCCTCAAATTGCATATTTCGCGCAATGATATGAATAGAATTCGCAATTCTCGCTTCGTCTCAACCATTTTGATTTTTATTCAAAAAAAAGTTCGTCCTATTCATTTCTGGCAAACAGATTACCGTTTACCAGACGCTGGATACCGTTCACCGGAAGCTCAGTATAAGGCCCCATGAACACTGGCTCGCCTTACGGCCTCATTTGTAACAACTTGACTTCTCGGTATAGAAAAACGGACCCGCTTCCCTCATGGAAAACGGGTCTGTTATCGATAATTGTAGGCAGATTTGAGCGGCTTTGAGAGCCGTCGGTATCCTAGCGATCGAGCTCCACCAAGGCCTCGCCCAGAAGCCTCAGGCCCTCACGAAGAACGCCCTCGCTCGCGCAGTAACCTAGGCGCGCACCGCAGGGAAGCTCAAAACGGCTACCGGGAACCAACAGCACTCCCCTCTCGGCCAGCAGGCGCTTGCAGAACTCCTCGTCATTCTCGGGAATGTCCAGCTGGATAAACGAGGTGGACACACCCTGCGGGGCCGTCCAGGAGACACGATGCTGCGTGTCGATCCAAGCCTGCACGATATCGCGGTTTCCAAACACAATCTTGCGGTTGCGTTCGAGGATCTTGTCCTTGTGCTCGAGCACATAGGTCGCCAGGGCGTCGTTGAACACGCCGCCGCAAATCATGGTGTAGTCGCGGTAGGTGCGAATGCGGCTAGATACCTCTTCGTCTGCCACAACCCAGCCCACACGGGCCGCAGGCGTCGAATAGGTCTTGGACACCGAGTTGGTGACGATGGCTTTCTCGTACACGTCGGCCATCGACATAAAGTCCTCGGTGTTCTCAAGCGGCAGGTACACCTCGTCGCAAAGAACATAGGCGCCCACCGAGCGGGCGATCTCGGCAATCTGGCCGAGCGTATCGGCATCGAGCACCGTACCGATGGGGTTCGATGCGTTGTTGATGCAGATAAGCTTGGTGTTGGGGCGCACCAAGCGCTTGAGTTTCTCGATATCGGGCTTCCAGCCGAGTTCCTCGCGAAGCTCCCAATACTCGACCTCGGCGCCCAGCGTGCGCGGAATCTCGTAGAGCGGCGCGTAGGTGGGCCACTCGGCGATAACGTGGTCGCCGGGCTCAACCACGGCCATGATGGCGTTGAGGTTTGCGCCCGTGCAGCCATTGGTCTGCAGAATGTGATCGGGATTGACCTCGCGACGATACAGCTTGGCAACCTCGGCCTTAAATACCGGCGAGCCCTCGATCCAGCCGTAGTTCATCTTCTCGCGGTCCAGGCGCTCGTAGAACGTGGCGCCGTCCTGTTTATCGAGCGCGCGCAGCTCGCCCATGGTGAGCGATGAGATCGTCGACTGGGCGATGTCCCACGTGGCGCTCTTCTCCCAAACGTTGAGCCATTCCTCAACGCCGATTGTCTTGATGTCCATGGCCAAGCTCCTTACAAAAGCAGTCATCCAATCGTGTTGACGTTCCTCATACAAGAACGGGGCGGTGCGAAAACCCGCACCGCCCCAATGGGAGACATCTAATGGCAGCTAGATGTATGTATTAAGACCTGTACGGGTCCTTGAAGACCTTAGAGGTCCTCGCGCCAGAAGGGCATGCTCATGCAGCGCGGGCCGCCGCGGCCGCGGGAGAGCTCGGCGGAGGGCACGACGAGAAGGTCCAGGCCCTCCTTGTACAGCACGTCGTTGGTGACGGTGTTGCGGGCGTAGA
>JAXKHW010000333.1:0-2872 GCA_036549635.1 Collinsella sp.
CTTCAGCGCCACGCGGATCCGTGCGAACAGCTCCTCAATCGCAAACGGCTTGGTCAGGTAATCGTCAGCACCGGCGTCGAGCCCGGCCCCCTTGTCCATCACGGCATCGCGCGCGGTGACCATTATCACCGGCACATCCTTGTGCTTGCGGACGCGCCGCAGGACCTCCATGCCGTTGAGCTGCGGCAACAGCACATCGAGCAGAATAAGATCGTAGTTGCGCTCCAGCGCCAGGTCCACGGCGGTGCGGCCATCGGCGGCGTGTTCCACCTGGTAGCCCTCGTGCTCCAGCTCGAGCGTCACAAAGCGGGCGATTTTCTCCTCGTCCTCTACGATCAGGATCCGTGCCATGCGTGCCCCCGTTTGCGATTACTTGTCGTCGTTCAGATTTTGCTTGATGTCGTCCGCGGCGTCGGCGGCGTGATCCATAAGGTTGTTGATGCTGCCGGGCACGTCGCCGTCGCTATCGATGCGGTAACGCATGCCAAAGAACAGGCCGATCAGCATCAGCCATATCGTGGCGCCCCAGGCAAACAGGGCGATGATGGGGATCAGGATGGGGATGTTGAGGATGATTGCATCGCGGCGCGTGGCGATAAACTTGGTGTCCAGGCTCAGGCGGAAGAGCTTTTTGAGGTACTCCCACACGCTGTCCATCTTCTTGGAGAAGTCGGTCTTTTCGCTCGACTTCTCGTAGGCGGCCTGCGCGGCGACCATCTCGGCCGAGGGTTCGTCGACCGGCGCGGACTCGGTGGCGGCGTGCGCCGACGTGGTCTGGGTCTTGCCTTGCGACTCGAGCCAAATGATGGCGTCCAAAACGTTGCCGTCGGCGGCGTCGAGCGCGGCTTTGGCATCGGTGTAGCTCACGTTGCACTTGGTGCGGATGGTTTCAACTTTTTCGAGGTCGTCCATGACCTGTCCTTTCGTTCGATGGGCGCGACGCCGGGCGATCTGCCCGGGCGCGAGCGTTGCGTTCGGCGGCCTGCGTTGCGCGGCGCCGCCCCGCCCTTGGTCGAACTCTATAGTGCAGGTTATAGATTAAGCGATTCTTGAGCCAAGATTAACGTTGGATGAGTTTTTGGGTAGCGGTGGGAAAAGTATTAGACCTCGATAGCGGGGGATGTGGTGCCGGTGCAAAACGGCGTCAAAGGTTGGTCGAGCAGGCGGTTTCTCCATTGATGTCCGCACAGCATGTGACACTTACCCTGCCGCCCCGCTCTGCCGCGGCGGCATGCGTCTGAACAACGACCCTCTAAGGAGTTCGATACCGATGAGTGACAACGCAAAGCATCTCGCAAAGAAGTGCGTAAAGGACGCGGGGCCGTGCCTCGCGCTGTGCGTAGCCGGCGCAGCGGTCGCGCTGCTGGCTGTTCTGGGGCCGTTCGACGTGCTCCGAAGTGCCAGCTTTCTGCATGTTTGCATGGCTCTTGCCGGCGCCACGATGACCGGCGGCGTGCTCGATCTGATCTTTTGGGTGTTTGACCCGTTTGGATGGAAGAGCGAGGGGTAGGTCCCAAAGGATGGAAGGGCTGGAACGGTTGACTTAGTGATCGTGCAGAATGTGGGCTAGCGACTTACAGGGAAGTGGTGATCCGATGACGGTCTATGTGACGGGCGATATTCACGGCGGCGTCGACATGCAAAAGCTTCGCGACTGGGATCTTGGGGATGGTCTGACAAGTGACGACTATCTCATCATCGCGGGCGACTTTGGCTTTCCGTGGGATTTCTCTGCCGAGGAATGTGCCGACATCGCCTGGCTGGAGTCGCGCCCCTATACCGTGCTGTTTGTCGACGGCAACCACGAGCGTTTCGATCACTGGTCGGAGCGCCCCATGGAGCTGTGGCACGGCGGCCTGACGCAGCGCCTGTCGGACACCTCGCCCATCCGACGCCTGACGCGCGGTGAGGTTTTTGAGCTCGACGGCTCAACGATCTTTACCATGGGCGGCGCCACGAGCGTGGATAAGGAATACCGCATTCCGTATTCCAGCTGGTGGCCGCAGGAGCTGCCGGACGAGCGCAACTTTGAGGAGGCGCGGGCAAAGCTCGACAGCGTGGGTTGGAAGGTCGACTATGCGATCACCCATACCTGCTCCACGCGCATGCTTTCGCCCACGCTTTACCCGGCACCTGGCTGGAATTATCCCGATGTCGATCGACTCATCACGTTTTTCGACGAGCTGGAGGACCACCTGGACTACAAGCGCTGGTACTACGGGCATTTTCATCGTGACGCCAACCCGGCCGAGCGTCACACCGTGCTCTACGACTGCATCGTTCGCTTGGGCGACGAACTCCAGCCCTGGGATGTTGCGTAGAGGCGGGGTGGCTGGCTACTCGACCGTTACAGTGATGTTCTCCCGATGCGCGCGGATGACGTCCCAGCTAAAGTGCTCGACCAGCTGCTCGGCGGTACGCGGCGTGGTGTCCGGCGCGATGCCTGTTTGCCCGGCGAGCCATCCCAACAGTGCCTCGGGTGTGCCAAAGCGGGTGCGGAGCTCGCCCAGGTCCAGATCGCGATCGCGCTTGGAAAGGCGGCGGCCGTCCGGTGACATGAGCAGCGGAATGTGCGCGTAGTGCGGCGTGGGCAGTCCCAGCAGATGTTGCAGATAGATCTGGCGCGGCGTGGAACCAAGCAGGTCGCATCCGCGTACGATCTCGGTGACGCCCATGGCAGCGTCGTCGACCGCCACGGCCAGCTGATAGGCAAACACGCCGTCGCTGCGGCGCACCAAAAAGTCACCGCACTCGGTGGCGAGTGCTTCGCATTGGGCTCCGTACGTGCGGTCCACGAATTCGATCACGTCGCTGGCGAGGTCGTCGACGGTGGGCACGCGCAGGCGCGTGGCCGGAGCACGCAGGGCACTGC
>JAXKHW010000334.1:0-10640 GCA_036549635.1 Collinsella sp.
ACAATGCCGTCACGACGCGACGTGCCACTGCCTTCACAAATTCACGGTGCCCCAGCGCGCTAAGACAATCGCCACAAGCGACTTTTCAGCCGATAAAACAGCGCCGTCGTCAACGTCAGCACCGCCAACATGCCTGCGAATACAATCGCCGGTGTCCATCGATCATATGCGAGCCCGTAAACCAATTGGCCAATAGGCGTTGCACAGGAAAGCGTCATATAAACGAGTGCCAGCACTTTTCCGCAGAGTTCCTTTGGCGCTGACCGCTGAACAAATGAAACGATTTCGACCGATGTAATGCTTGCCCACGCCATGACCCATGCCGAGCCGGCCGCAAGCGCGGCAAACGCTAATTCATCAGGACCGCTCAGTAGCGTGACAATAATCGGCACGACTCCAAAACAGATCATCGCAACATATCGACATATGCCCTTGAAGGAAAAACGATGCGGCCAAATACCGACCAAACCACTGCCGAAAAGACCACCTAAGCCCATAGCCACCTCAATAATCCCAACGAAGGATGACTGCATTCCGAGATGCTTTGCAACAATAACGGGAGCACCAATCGTTAACCCAACTAACGCAAGGTTCAAAATAGCCGCAATCAAAAACACAACGAGCAATGATGAGTTTTGAGACAGGTACCGAATCAACTCCCGAAAATCGTTTCGGCGTGTCGTACGAGTCGCGCCGTCTCCCATCGTTTCAGATGAGGCATTTTGCTTGAGTGCGCCCCCGAACAGCAGGGCTGAAATCGTAAACGTCAACGCCGCGGTTTCGCATAGAGTATCGATACCAAAGCACCCATAGACTGCCGTCCCGACTACAGGCCCCAAGATATTGCTCATCATGATTATCTGCGAGACCAACGCAGTGGCACGCTCAACCTTTTCTTGGCCCGTCATGCGCACCGCCTCAATTTGAAGCATCGGTTTCAGCAGCGATTGGATGCCATATTGGACGCAAAGCATTGCTGCCACGACAACCGCAAGAGGCAGCGAACGCTTCATGGGGATAAACAGCAGTGATGCAGCCATCAGAACAATGCCGAGTACCACAAGAACCCCGCGATGTCTTCCCCGATCCGCCAAAATCCCGCCAACCGGAGTCGCGAGCACGCCCGGTATGAACGCTATCGCCGCGACGGCGCCATATAACGTTGAGGAGCCGCTGCAATCGAACAAGTAGAGCGGACACGCAAAGCACAGTGCCGACAGCATCGAATACGCACACAGCTGTGCAACAAGAAGACCAAATAGCCTGATAGATCGCACTGTTTTTGGCGCCAATGAAACGCTAATTCTTCGCATCCCAGCCATAAGCCTGCCCCCAAATACATACTGTCAGTATGTATTTAATGACTTGAAAAGGGCAGCCGTGGCTACCCTCACAAATCAATTACATACCGTTGGTATCTATATTACCATCCGGCACGGTTCCATACGTCCCAAATCTGGGCCGTTGTCTGGAGCACTTCATTACCCAAATCGAGCCCCACCGCTGCCGCCATCTGTGCCAAACATTGTGCGCGAGCGAGCATTCGCTCCTTGGGCTCGAGCGGACGGAACAATGGCAGCAGCCAAAGATTCGCTAACAACGATACGGCCTCCGCTGCTTCGCGCGGGCATTCGCACGCAATGGAGCCGTCGGCGATGCCCTCCTCGATTACTGGCAAGAGATTGCCATCGGCCGACTCGTCAAACGAACCTTGGTACTGCATCGCCAGCAGCCGCGAGCTTTTTACCGGATCTGCCGCAGGATGCATGCGAGCCCATAGCTCGATTTGCGGAACGACGGACTCGGGCGCATAAAGTCGTTTGAGCTTTTGAGCTCCCGTCATATTGCCAGCACCGAGTGTCGCGCGACGGTGTTCAGCAATCGGAGCCGTTGCCCGATCAAATGCGGCGTTGAAAATCTCCTCTTTGCTCTTAAAGTGATGATAGACAGCACCCTTGGTCATGCCATCGAGGCGGTCGACGATGTCTTGGATGCTCGTCCCCTCATAACCCTGTACGCAGAATAGCTCCAGCGCCGCGTCGAGAATCTTCGCGACAGTCTCCTCGGGATATTTATTACGACCCATAATCCGTCCATCCACAACGCAAGTCTTGTGCCTCATTGCAGCATTTTAACGTTGCGGATGGTAGACGGTCGATTCTACACCGCGGCGGGGCCGTGTTCGCCGGTACGGATGCGGATGACTTCCTCGACCGGCTCGACCCAAATCTTGCCGTCTCCAACGGCACCGGTACGAGCGGCGTTGCAGATGATGTCGACAATTCCGTCGACATGCTCATCGGCACAAATGAGCGTGAACTGCACCTTAGGGATCGTGTTAACAAGCAACTCGTTGCCGCGCACGTATTCCTTCCAGCCATGTTGCGCACCGCAGCCCTGCACCTGGTTGATAGTCATACCGCGAACATCAGCAGCAAACAGCGCGTCTTTGAGAACCTCAAGCTTTTCCTGGCGCACAATAGCCGTAATTTTCTTCATAGTGAATTCCTCTCTTCAATAAAAGAAATGAATTGTCCTTCACATGGCACGGGTTTTCCAGGTGCCCGAGATTGCCGTGAAAGAGGAGCGAAGCGTACTTAAGTACGTGAGCGACGATTGAACGGCAAGGTGCGGTGCTTGGGGAAGCTGCTAATCGAGCCCGGAGAACGAAGGATATGCGCTCTCGCCGTGCTGACTCGCATCCAGGCCCAGCGCCTCGTCGGCCTCGTCCACGCGCAGGCTGCCGTGGAACAGTGTCTTGACCACCGCGGCGATCACCAAGTCGAGCACCAGCACAATAACGACCGTTACCACAATGCCCAAAATCTGCGAGATGAGTAGCGAAACGTCGCCCGTGTAGAACAGGCCACCCTTACCGGTCCACGAGAGCTCCGGCACACAGAACAGGCCCGTGAGCACGCCGCCCAAGACGCCGCCGATGCCGTGGCAGCCAAACGCGTCGAGCGCGTCGTCGTAGCCGAACTTGGTCTTAAGATGACTGATGGCCAAGTAGCAGACGGGAGACACGATCAGGCCCATGGCCAGCGCTGCCCACGGTTCGACAAAGCCCGCGCCCGGCGTGACCACCACGAGACCCGCAACCAGACCGGTGCTGGCACCCACCAGCGTGGGGCGACCGGTGTGCACGCGCTCGACGGCAAGCCACGAGACCATGCCCGCCGCGCTGGCCGTCACGGTGTTGAGGATGGCAAGCGCGGCCACGGCATCGGCCTTAAACTCACTGCCGCCGTTAAAGCCAAACCATCCAAACCAAAGCAGGCCGGCGCCGAGCGCCACAAACGGCACGTTATGCGGGCGATAGCTCACCATGCCAAAACCGCGACGACGGCCGAGCATTAAGCAGAGAATCAGGCCCGTAAGACCGGACGAAATGTGCACCACGTCGCCGCCGGCAAAGTCGAGCGCGCCGATGATGTCGCCGATAAAGGAGCCCTCGCCGCCCCAAACCATGTGAGCGAGCGGCGCATAGACCACGAGCAGCCAAATGCCCAGGAAGGCCGTCATGGCACCAAACTTAACGCGGCCGGCCAGGCTGCCCGTGACGATAGCGGCAGTAATCATGGCAAACGCCATCTGGAAGGCGATGTTGATGATCTGAGGGTAGACGGCACCATCCGCGGCGTTGCCCTCGGCCGCCTGCAGCACCTGGTTGAGCACCGGCAGGCACAGCAGCTGGTCAAGGCCTCCAATAAACGGATTCGAGCCGTCGCCGCCATAGGCCAGCGACCAGCCGGCAGCAATCCACAGCACACCAACCAGGCCAATGGCGCCAAAGCACATAAGCATGGTGTTGATGACATTTTTGCGCCTGGACAGGCCGCCATAGAAAAACGCCAGACCCGGTGTCATTAAAAACACGAGCATGGTGCAGATGAGCATAAACGTTGTCGATCCCGTGTCGTACATTCGCTCTCCCTTGGCCGCATGAACGTTGTCGGCGCCCATAATGCGGCCGAGGGGCAACTGGTGTAGACCAGATACGGCGTTGTTAAACGCTGCGTTGTCGAATGGAAACGGTCCCGCAATCTTGGAAACGGCGCAGCAACGGGCGCGAAACCAATGGGAAACGCGTAAATCAAGAGGCCATCTATACCCGCATTTCAAATCGGCTATATGCAGAAGCAAGGAGTCCCAAGGCAGACTCCACATCAGATTCGTCCGTGATTCCCCTAGGGGAAACACGGCCAGGCGCTCTTTAGCGTGTTTTCCCTAGGGGAATCACAGTCGGCGTCGGCAATAGCGTGTTTTCCCTAGGGAGATCACAACTGGGCGGAGCAGGGTAACGCCCCCTTAAGGAAAACGAAGCTGATGACCATATCAAAAAGCCACACCACGCAAAACAACCCTTATCAGCATCTCCTCCACTGCCCAACACTACATATGAGGAGCGACTTTTGGCACACCGAAACGCCTCAGTAGGTGTTCGAGATAACCGTCCTCGTACACGCGACTAAATTGCACCCTCATGACCGGAATGCCCAGAGCCGTAATGTGCGACTCTCGTTGACGCTCTGCAACCAAGCGCCTTTGCATCTCTTTTCCCAGGCCGTCCGCACCAACGTATTTGCCAAAACCATCGACCTCAATAATTAAGCGAAGCCCATTCGGCAACTCGTAGTACATATCGGCACGAATCGCACCGCCATCGATCGGGTCAACAAACTCGGCTTGCAACATGGTCGGAGGAAGGTAACCCAGCGCGATAATCAATCCGCGCACGATGGATTCGCCGCAGCTTTCCGAAGCGCCATCGGCATAGCGCGCCACCATCTCAGCGCACAAGGCCCCAGAACGACATCGCGCCAGCGCTTCAACATAGTCGCGATACTTTTGGATATCAAGCTTACAGAACCGCAGGGCGCTATCAGCTATAGCCAGACCGTCTTCAAAAGAAGCAACAAGTGAGCAGTCGAGCACCGTCCGTTCTAGCGTTGTTCGTTTCACGGTGCCGTTTAGCTCGATCTCATTTAGAGGGCACTCATGCCGATGGATTCCTGTACCGCACCTACCATGCGAGCGCCCGCTAGCTACAAGATGAATTGTGTCCAGATATTTCTTCGAAACCCAAAGTCCATGGTCAAGCGCAGCAGAAAAGGAGCAGACGGCCTCGTCAGGGTGCTCGTCGAGAAACGTATTTTGAACATAGCGCCAACGAACGCGCGGACTCGTCTTGAGCGCATCCCACGTGGAGGCGCGCATGAACATCCCGCTAAACGGACGCACGGCCACCCCTGCCGCTACGGCGCGACGAAGCGCCTCGCGATCCGCCCTGGTTTTGGGCACTAGACAACGCTGCAAGCGCTCCGCCCCATCAAGCTGTTCTTCAATCCTTTGCCGTGCGCTGGTATTCCTCACGAAAGCCACCTCCCAATAGAGGCAGCATAGCCAAAAGGCACCTTGCCAATCTCTTGCCATTAACTGACCAAAAGCTTGACGTACTGCTTGACGCCGCAGGTCAAAGACGTCATCCCGGCGCGCACCACAACTACGTCGCTCGGTGAACGGTTGTCCTCGAGGTGCAGGCGGCAGTTTCCTTGCCCTCTCTAGGCCCTCTGGCATCAATGACGCCTCGTAGCCTCAGTTCAAACGTGATTCCCCTAGGGGAAACACGGCTAGGAGCTCTTTAGCGTGTTTTCCCTAGGGAGATCACAGTCGGCGACGGCAGTAGCGTGTTTTCCTTAGGGGAATCACGATTGGGCAGAGCGATAAGGTGACTTCCCTAGGAAACACGCACTTGCAAGGCGCCTCTACGACTCCAGCTCTTAGCGCCGAAACAGCTCGTGGGCGCGGTCGCGGAGATTAGTTGCTCGAATGACACCTTCGTAGTGATTAATGCGCAAGCGCGGGAAGGCATTGAAGAAGCGCAGGTCGCGACGACTGAGCGACACACTCGGCACCGGACGGTTCGCGCGCCTGCCGGCACGGAGACGGGCGAGCGATGGATGGGGCACGCTCGGCGCGGCATCGGCCACGCGGCGGGCGGCAAGCGCCAGGCCATGAGCGCCGTCCGAGATAAACGTCGGCATCGAAGCCTTCTCACGCAGGGCATCGAGCGTTGCGTCGCCCAGCTCGGCCAGCCACGCGTTAACGGCACGGCTGCGGATATGCGTCTGCGCCACCGAGTCGATCGCCGAATCGGGAATACGTTCGAGCATGGAGTCAGACGCGTCGCCAAGCGACTCGTTGATGCGGTCGGCAAGGTCGGCGCGCACACGCTCCAGCTGATCGGACAAACGGCGCCAGCTGGCCAAAGAGCACACCGCATCGACCATCATCGCGACCGCGACGATAAAGGCCGCCAGCCGCACAATCAGCACCGGCAGATGGCCGAGCAGCCCCAGCAATGCCGGCTCCACTAAACGGCAAATGCACAGCGCACCCAGGCCAAACGCGCAGGCCCAGTACAGACAGATGCGTCCATGCAAATTAAACGGCAGGTGCGAGTAATCCCAAAAGCGCGCACCTGTTGTCTTTTCCAATGGCTCTGTTAGACCAGAATTGACATTCTGCCTCAATCATCTTTTTGAAATTGCAAAGCTATCGACCCCTTGCCGGGTTTGAATCCGGCAAGGGGTCGATGCGCTCAAGATCGGTCGGGTTAATCGTGAGGGCCCTATCGCCCCAAGTCGATCTGCCGGCTATCTCGCCGCCTTCCCGTCGGGTGCCGGCGCCTTGACCTTCATCTCGAACGGCATCCCGCCCTCCCGGACGAGCGCCCTGAGGAACGCGTTGACGGCGGTGGACATGGACAGGCCGAGCTCGTCCAGGATGACGGTCGCCTCCCTCTTGACCTCCGGGTCGATGCGGATCGTCGTGGCCGGTATGTTCGACGGCATGGCTGCACCCCTCCTCGTATATCGCGGTGCGACCATTCTACCGCCCCTGCGCGGCGGGCGCGTCCCAGTAGTCCATGTAGGGCGGCCGGACGTTGAACATGTCGCGGATGCGGCTCCCGCAGGTCCCGTTCGCGAGCTGTCGCGCGACCGTGCGCTCGGCGGTGCCGGGGTCGGTCGCCATGAAGGTCCGGCACCACCTGAACCAGGCGAGGTAGGCGCCGAGGTGCTTCGTTGACACGCCCCTGAACGGCTCCATGAAGGCGCCGAGGAGCGAGTGGACGGTGTTGACCCGGTTGATGGTGCCCTCGGAGCGGTCCTTGGGGTCGTAGGCCGCGTGCGCGGCGACCCCGAGTTCCGCGAGGACGCCGACGTAGGCTGCCGCCCTGTCGGTCGCGACGACGGAGCCGGACGCGATGCGGCCCCTCAGCACGTCCATGGCGCGTTTCCTCGACAGGGCGCCCCGCCCCGTGACCTCGAGAAGCGTCTCGTTCGAGTCGTTCACGCCGGTCATGACGCAGATCCGCTCGAGCGAGAGGCCGCGCCTGTGCACCTGCCTGCCGCGGCGCCGAGAGGGGCGCGGCATCTTGAACGACCCCTTCGCGTGGTTGCCCTTGAACGACTCGGGGAAGTAGGTCTCGTCGAGCTCGCAGCCGCAGCCCCGCCCGACCCTGAACGAGGGGGTGTAGGCCGAGAGGCACTCGATGAGCCTGTGGCGCATGGTGTAGGCGGTCTTGAGGCAGACGCGGCAGCGCCTCGCGCATTCCCGCAGGGGCAGCTTGAGCACGAAGCACTCGGCGTAGGCCATCCAGGTCTCCCTCGGCAGCCTGCTCGTCCCAAGGATGCGCCCGCTGCCCATGCCGAAGGTCCTGCCGCAGCCCCGGCAGAGGTAGCGCTGCTCGCCGTTCCTCGATTTGCCCTTCTTCACGACCGCGGCGGACCCGCAGCGCGGGCAGCGCTCGACCTCATAGGTTGAGCCGGCAGCGTCGTCGAACGCCGCCGCGCGGATAACGTCCCTGACGGACTCGATTGCGCGGCGGCGCTCGGTCCTGCTGAGGCTCGAGATGTCCTTCTTGAAGTTGAGGACCAGGTCTTCGGCGTTCATGCTGCCCCCATCCGTCGCGGTCTACGGGGCTAACGATATGGCACCGTGGGGACACATGTATGTCAATCCTGGTCTAACAGAGCCTTTCCAATAGAAGGCCCACGCTGTACTCGATTACGCTGCATACAAGCGCCGCCGCGACAAACTGGCCCGAGGCATCCGGAATCCCGCGCAGCAAAAGCCAGCAGGCGATGCCGCCCACACCATAGATAGGACAACACGGCCCCAGCAAGAATCCGCTGTTGGCGAAGCGTCCTTGGTTAAGCATGGCGCATACTGTCGATTCCCATGCCCAGCCGCAGAAACCGTAGAAGGCAAACGAGAGCACCAGCGCCGAGAGCGGACAGGCGGCAAGCGTCGCGCCGTCAAATGCCATATCAATCGCGGTTTCCACCGTCTACCCTCTCCTCTTTTCGCTCGATGCTTTACTCGAGCCGTCACTCGAGCCCTCGTTCAAATCGTTCACGCCGTCTTTGCGCGGCAGACAGCCGGCGACCGTCTCGCACAGTGCGCACCACTTATCAGCCAGGCACACAATCCATGCCTCGCGACACGTCGGCGGCACTGGCACCAGCGGAAACATATGTCGTGCGATAATATTCCGTTCGCACGGCGTCAGCTCAAAATCTTCCTCGGCACGTGCCAGGGCAAAAAATGGATGCCGAAATCCGTGCAGTCGATGGCTCGGATCGGGGTCGTGCCAATCGTAAAGAAAGTAATCGTGCAGCAGGGCTCCGCGCAGCAGCGAGGCACGGTCGACCGAAATGCCAGCACGGCCCAAGCGCTCGGCAAAGGACAGGCTCGCCCGCGCTACCGAAGTCACATGTGCATAGACCGTCACGTCGCCATGCTGGATAAACTCGTGCGTCAGGTCCAAGCGGCCCGCCTGGGCCAGCTGGTGGGCGGCATCGTCGACCTCGTGCGCGATTTTCTCGGCACGAACGGCATCAGACATGCTGCCTCCTTCCAGCGGCTCATGGCGGCAAGCCACGGCCTGCACGCATTGAATAAAATCATCATCGAATGTATCAGTATGGCATCGGACAAAACGTTTTGCCCCGCCAGTTGGCGAATTACCGCGCCGCCGTCACATATCAAACGCCAAAATGTGCGAGACTGTTTTGTGCAATTGTGCCGGCCGAGGGAGCGCCGGCGCTCGATTCGCATGGAGTAACCCACAACGATGCTGCTTACGCAAACGACAACGCCCGAGGACGTCAAGGCTCTTAATCGCGCCGAGCTCCCGCAGCTCTGCGACGAGATTCGCCACGCCATCCTCGAAAGCTCCGCCGCTGTCGGCGGACACGTTGCCCCCAACCTGGGCGTCGTTGAGCTCACGGTCGCGCTCCACCGCGTGTTTAACTCCCCCACCGACAAAATTGTCTTTGACGTGTCGCACCAGACCTACGCCCACAAGGCGCTGACTGGGCGCGCGTACACCTATATCGATCCGGAGCGTTATGGTGAGGCTTCTGGCTTTGCCAATCCCGACGAGTCCGAGCACGACCTGTTCGCCATGGGCCACACCTCCACGTCGGTAAGCCTGGGCTGCGGCCTGGCGCACGCTCGCGACCTGGCGGGTGACGCGTACAACGTCATCACCATCATTGGCGACGGCTCGCTTTCGGGCGGCCTGGCGTTTGAGGGCTTCAACAATGCCGCCGATCTCGACAGCAACCTGATCATCATCGTCAACGATAACGACCAGTCCATTGCCGAGAACCATGGCGGCCTGTATCGCAATCTGGCCGAGCTGCGCGCCAGCAACGGTACCTGTGAGCGCAACGTTTTCCGCGCGATGGGGCTCGACTACCGCTATCTGGACGCCGGTAACGATGTGTTGGCCCTCGTCGACGCGCTGCAGGAGCTGCGCGACATCGACCACCCCATCGTGCTGCACGTCTCCACCGCCAAGGGCAAGGGCTTTGAGCCAGCCCAAAACGACCCCGAGCGCTGGCATCACGTAGGCCCCTTTGACATGGCGACCGGCCGCAAGCTCTGCCCGGGCCATCCGAGCGAGCCCGCGCCGCGCACCTATGCCGATCTTACGGGCGAGGCGCTCAGCGCCGCCATCGAGCGCGATCCGCAGGTCGTGGGCATCACGGCCGCCACGCCCTACATCATGGGCTTTACACCCGAGCTTCGCGCTGCCGCCGGCAAACAGTTCGTCGATGTGGGCATTGCCGAGGAGCACGCCGTGACCTTCGCCACCGCGCTTGCGCGCTCGGGCGCCAAGCCGGTCTTTGGCGTGTACGGCACGTTTTTGCAGCGTGCCTACGACGAGCTGTGGCACGACCTGTGCCTCAACGACGCCCCGGCGACCATCCTGGTATTTGGCGCGTCGATCTTTGGCACCACATCCGAGACGCATCTTTCGTTCTTTGATATTTCCATGCTGGGCGGTCTTCCCAACATGCACTATTTGGCGCCTTCCTGCATGGAAGAATACCTGTCCATGCTGAGCTGGTCGCTCGACCACCGCGAGCATCCCGTGGCGATTCGTGTGCCTGGTATTGGCCTGGTAAGCCGTCCCGATCTGGCGCCCGCCGAAGACGCCGACTACAGCACCGTTCGCTACAACGTGGTGCGCCAGGGTCGCGACGTTGCTGTGCTCGCGCTCGGCGATTTCTTTGAGCTGGGCGAGCGCGTGGCAAACCGCTTGGCTGCCGAGTACGGTATCG
>JAXKHW010000335.1:0-5094 GCA_036549635.1 Collinsella sp.
AAGTAATCGGGACTATTTGGTTATTGCGATATACCCCTTTGCAGCCCGGACGGGCGGCCGAGGGGTATATTTGCTTGCAAAGGGCTCGCGCGGAGCGGGCCGTTCATCCATAGAGGAGGCACCCTTGAAGGCGGACACTCAAACCATCGACATCCTGTTGTTGGGCAGCGGCGGCCGTGAGCATGCTTTGGCAGCTAAACTCGCAGCATCACCGCGCGCCGGCAAGCTCTACATCGCGCCGGGTAACGGCGGCACCGCGAGCTGCGGCGAGAACGTCGTTCTCGACGACTGCGATCCTGCGGCCGTGGCGGCGTTTGCGCAGAGCCACGGATGCGGACTCGTGGTAATTGGCCCCGAGGCTCCGCTCGTGGCGGGCGTGGCCGACGCCGTGCGCGCGGCGGGTATTCCCTGCTTTGGCCCGGGTGCCGAGGGCGCCCAGATGGAGGGCTCCAAGCTGTTCTCCAAGCAGCTCATGGAGCGTGCGGGCATTCCGACGGCAGCCTATGGTTCGTTTACCGACGAGGCTTCGGCTCTCGCCTACGTGCGCGAGCAGGGCGCCCCGCTGGTCGTGAAGGCCGACGGCCTTGCCGCGGGCAAGGGCGTTATCGTGGCGACCGAACTTGAGCAGGCCGAGGAGGCCGTGCGCGAGTGCTTTGGCGGCACCTTTGGCGATGCCGGCAATACCGTGGTCATCGAGGAGATGCTCGTTGGTCCCGAGTGCTCGCTGCTGGCCTTTACCGACGGCAAGACCGTGCGCCCCATGGCCACCTCGCAGGACCACAAGCGTGCGCTCGAGGGCGACAAGGGCCCCAACACCGGTGGCATGGGCGTCTACAGCCCGGTGCCCATCGTGACCGATGAGGAGCACGCCACCATGGTGAAGGTCATGGAGCAGACCGTGGCCGAGCTCGCTGCCGAGGGTATCGACTACCGCGGCTGCCTGTACGGCGGCTTTATGCTCACGCCTGCCGGCCCCAAGGTGCTGGAGTTCAATGCCCGCTTTGGCGACCCCGAGACGCAGGTCGTTCTGCCGCGCCTTAAGAACGACCTGGTCGAGGTCATGTTGGCTTGTGCCAACTGCGAGCTCGACCAGATTGAACTCGACTGGCGTGACGAGTGGGCCGTGGCCGTTGTCCTGACGAGTGCGGGTTATCCCGGCAGCTACGAGAAAGGCAAGGTCATTACCGGTATCGCCGATGCCGAGGCCATGGAGAACGTGACCGTGTACCACGCGGGCACTGCCGTGGTGGACGGCCAGCTCGTGACCAATGGTGGCCGCGTGCTTGCCGTGACCGCTCTGGGCGACACGTTCGAGAACGCTCGCAACCTTGCCTACGAGGCCTGCGAGAAGATTGATTTTGAGGGCAAGACCCTGCGTCACGATATCGGCCTGCGCGCGCTGCGCGGCCGCGACGCCTGGGATGCCTAAAATCCGAGAGGAATGAGACGGATGGACGAGAAGAACGAAGAGCTCGTGGACGCGCAGATCGTCGAAGAGGACAGCCGCATGTATGGGCACGCCGAGGGCGAGCCTGGTGGCGAGGTCGCTGACGAGCCGGCGCTGGTGCTGGGCGACGACGACCCGCACGATGCCGAGCTGCACGAGAAGATTCTTTCGGAGGAGTGCGCCTGGAAGGGCAAGATCCTCGACGTCCACCGTCTTGAGGTTGAGCTGCCCAACGGTCGCCGCAGCGCCCGTGATATCGTTCGCCATCCGGGTGCGGCGGCCGTTGTGGCACTGACCGAGAGCGGCAAGATCGTACTGGTGCGTCAGTACCGCACCGCCATCGACCGCGTGACGGTCGAGATTCCCGCCGGCAAGCTCGATCCAGGCGAGGACCCGCTCGATTGCGCCAAGCGCGAACTGCACGAGGAGACGGGCTTTAGGGCTGGTCGTATTCGCTTTTTGACGTCGATTGTCACGTCCTGCGGTTTTTGCGATGAGATCATCCACATCTACTTGGCCACCAAGCTCGAGTTTGATGCGCCCAACCCCGATGATGACGAGTTTGTCAACGTGGACCTGGTGCCGCTGCACGAGCTGATCGACGCCGTGCTCGACGGCAAGATCGAAGACGCCAAGACCGTCGTGGGCGCCTTGGCCTGCGATAGCATCGCGCACCGCCTTGGGGGCACGGAGCTTTAACGAGTGGGGATAGCCCTGGGACAAGTACTACTGATTGCTTTGTCCCAGGGCCTTACGTTGCTGATATTTCTTTGAGGATCACATGCTGAAGAGGTTTCTTTCGTATTACAAGCCCCAGATGGGGCTTTTTGTTGCTGATACTGTTTGCGCTCTGGTGCTTGCTGCCATTGACCTTGCGTTTCCTATTATTCTGCGCAATTTGACCGGTGGGCTGTTTACCCAGGGCCAGGCTGCCATTATGCAGGCGCTCGGTATGATCGCGGCGGGGCTGGTGCTGATGTATGCCGTTCGCTGCGCCTGCCGCTACTTTGTGAGCTACTGGGGCCACGTGATGGGTGCGCGCATGGAGTCCAAGATGCGCGAGGACCTGTTTGACCAGTACGAGCGCTTTAGCTTTGCGTACTTCGACCGCAACAGTTCGGGCGACATGATGAGCCGCGTGGTCAACGATCTGTTCGATATCTGCGAGGCGGCGCACCACGTGCCCGAGTGGATCATCATCTGCGGCATCGAGATTATTGGCTCGTTTGCGATCCTCTTTACCATCGCCCCGGTGTTGGCGCTCGCCATGGCCGTGGTGACGGCGGCGTTTGCGGTCATCATGTTTTGGCAGAACATGCGCATGCGCGAGGTCTTTAGCGACAACCGCAAAAAAATCAGCGGCATTAATGCGCAGCTGCAGGATTCGCTGGCGGGCATGCGCGTGGTCAAGAGCTTTGCCAATGAGGAGACCGAACGCTTCAAGTTCCGCGCCTCAAACAATCGCTATCTTTCGTCCAAGGAGAACATGTATCACGCCATGGGCGTCTATACCGCGACGTATGGCCTGCTCTCGGGTGTGCTCTATGTGATCGTGGTGCTGCTGGGCGGCTGGCTGGTCGCCCAGGGACAGCTGCAGGCGGTCGATATGGCGACCTTTGCACTCTATATTTCGCTGTTCTGCACGCCGCTCGAGACGCTCGTCAATTCGGCCGAAACGTATCAGAAGGCCATCGCCGGCTTTAAGCGTATGGACGAGGTGCTCTCGACCGCGCCGGATATCCAGGACAAGCCGGGCGCTACGGATCTGCAGGTGACTGCCGGCGTCGTGGAGTATCACGACGTGTGCTTTAACTACGAGGATGTTGAGCTGGGCGAGGGCGATGCCGATGAGCGTCCCGTTATCGACCATATGGACCTGTCCATCAAGCCCGGGCAGACCATCGCTTTGGTTGGCCCTTCGGGCGGTGGCAAGTCCACGACCTGTTCGCTGCTGCCGCGCTTTTATGACGTGGCTGCCGGATCCATTAGCATCGACGGTCAGGACGTGCGCGATGTGACGCAGCAGAGCCTGCGTCGCGCCATCGGCCTGGTGCAGCAGGATGTCTATCTGTTTGACGGTACGATTGGCGAGAACATCGCCTACGGCAAGCCGGGCGCTACGGCAGAAGAGATCGCCGAGGCCGCCCGTCGCGCCAACATCGATGCCTTTATCGAGTCGCTTCCGCAGGGCTACGACACCGTGGTGGGCGAGCGCGGCAGCCGTCTTTCGGGCGGACAGAAGCAGCGCGTTGCCATCGCGCGCGTGTTTCTCAAGAACCCCAAGATCCTGATTTTGGACGAGGCGACGAGTGCTTTGGATAACGAGAGCGAGGAGGCGGTGCAGGAGTCACTCGAAGAGCTGGCACGCGGCCGCACCACGATTATCATCGCCCATCGTCTCTCGACCATTAAGCACGCCGATGAGATTGCGACCGTTGAGCATGGTCGCGTTGTGGAGCGTGGCACGCACGAGGAGCTTCTCGCCCGTGGCGGCACCTATGCCCGTTACTATCGAATGCAGTTCGAAGGTGCGCGTGCGCACGAGCTCGACTGATTGATATGACAGGAAGTTTATGGCTGACAAGAACCCTTTGACTCCGGAAGAAGTGACGGAGTTATTCTCCGAAATCGATGCATCCGGCGTCTTGGATCCCACGCTCGCCAAAAAGCGTACCGAGCGCATGCGTGAGAAGGAGGCCGCGGCCAAGCGCGGTGACAAAGCGGCGCTAGCGCAGCTGCGCAGCGAGGACCGCGCGAGCCAGGCAAAACATATCGACCCGCTGTCCGAGGACGATCCTTCGGGCTCGCAGGTGAGCCATACCATTACGAAGACCGCGATGGCCGTGGTCATCGGTATTTTGGTGCTGATCGTGGGCATGCAGATTGGCTACGGCGTGATGCGTCGTCTGAACACCGCCAACCTGTCCGAGAGCGTTTCGGTCGATACCGTTTCGACGGCGCTGAAGGGTGGACTTGAATGGGGCAACGGCTTTACGCAGTTCCCGCTCGACTTCACCGTCGATGAAGCCGATGAACGCACGGGCACGGTCGAGGTGACGGTGTTGGACACATCGTCTGCCAACGAGCTCGAGCTGCTGTCCAACGGGCAGATTCAGGCCGCGGCGCTTGCGACCAACGCGTTGCTCAACGATAAGATCGACCGCGTGGTGTATAACGTTCACGCCTATATCGACGAGGATAGCAACATTCAGCACGATTCCTTCTTTGGCATGTTCCCCGCGCGCGGCCACCAGAGCGCCATTTTGACGTTCGTGTGGACCAAGAGCTCATCTAACGCCACGAGTATCGACTGGAAGATGCGCATCGTGAGTATGGATGACACCATCGCCGAGCGCATTCAGAAGCAGGTGAACTCGGTGTCGTCGTTAATTGAAGACCCGGTGGTGAGCCAGACCAAGATTGACGAGGAAAAGGCCGAGCGTAACCTGGAGCATCGTCTGCATGGCCGCGAGATTTTCCGCGGCGGCAAGCCCGATCGCACACCGTCCGAACTGCTGGATCAGGACAAGAAATAATAAGACGCCATCATCCCGCGTGAGCCACAAGCCCGCGCGGGATGATTTTTTAAGGCTCTGTTAGACCAGGATTGACATACATGTGTCCCCACGGTGCCATATCGTTAGCCC
>JAXKHW010000336.1:0-6256 GCA_036549635.1 Collinsella sp.
CCTCGCGGCCCAGCTCGCGCTTCACGCGCGCGACCAGGCCCTCAGCCATGGCGGCGGCGCCCGTTACGGCGCCGACCATGATGCACTCCTCGGTATCGCGGCCGATGGCGTGCTCGGGCGCCTCGAGCGGAACGCTGGCGAGCTTGGCGGCTCGGGCGGCGAGCGCGTCCATCGAAATGCGGATGCCCGGCGCAATCGCTCCGCCAATGTAATAACCGTCCTCATCGATGACGTCGATATTGGTCGCGGTGCCAAAGTCCACCACGATCGCCGGCGCGCCGTAGAAAGTCTCGGCCGCAACGGCGTTGGCGACGCGATCGGCACCTACGGCCTGGGGGCGCGCCGCGCGCAGCTTGGTTACGGCGGCCGTCTGCGGCCCGATGACGATGGCGTCCGCGGCAATGCGGTCGGCCACGGCGTGCCACTCGCGCGAGAGCTGCGGCACCACGCCCGCAAAGGCGATTGCGTCGACCGCGTCGAGCGAAAGGCCGTACATCTTAAAGAAACCCATCAGGCGCACATGGATCTCGTCGGCGGTATAGGAGCGGTCGGTGGGCATGCGCCACGACTGCACCAGCTCGTTTCCGTCAAACAGACCCATGGCCGTCTGCGTGTTTCCCATATCGATAGCGAGCAGCATGTCTACTCCCAGTGTTGGCATAAAAGGACGCGCACCATTGTATACGCGCCGCCGACGGCGCTCGGCTGCGATTCGTTTACGGTGATAGGGGCTGAGGGGTTTTAAATATGAAGGAATTATGCTCTACGAGATTTTCCTTGCCGCTTACCGAACTCCCGCGTAATATTCTTTCTTGCGCACATGAAGCGCCCAGACATTGCGGGGTGGAGCAGTCTGGTAGCTCGCCGGGCTCATAACCCGGAGGTCGTAGGTTCAAATCCTGCCCCCGCGACCAAGAACTTGCAGCTCGTCGGCCTAGCCGGCGAGCTTTTTTGTTATTTCGGGACCGTGTTTTCGATCCAATTCTCGGCCTCTCAAACAAAATCTCGATCTGTAACATCTAGACCCGATTTGGGCGGCTAGGTGTTACAGATCGAGATATACCGGTGGGCTTGGTCGTGTTTGTCTAAATCTGTAACACGAGGGACGGTTTTTGCCGAGTAACCGTTACAGATTGAGATTTTCTAGCAGGCGGGTTTGGTTTGTCTCGATCTGTAACAGGTAGGGGTCAAAAGTGGGCCTAGCTGTTACAGATCTAGATTGTTGAGGATGGGCCGAGAGGAATGTCTCGATCTGTAACAGTAAGACCCGGTTTTGTCGCGTAACTGTTACAGATTGAGATAAACCGACGGGCCGCCCCGCCCATCCCCATCCACCTGCCGCTACCTGCTGTCCGCCGATTTCCGTTGCGCTGCTGTATTCCCATGCCATATCCTCTAGATAACTACGCGGCATCATCGCCGCCGCGCCTACAAGAGAGGAATGTCCATGACCACACCTGCATCCAAGCTGCTCCAGCCCATTACGGTTGGCCCCCTTGAGCTCAAGAACCGCATTATGTTTCCGCCGCTGACCACCGGCTACGAGGAGCGTGACGGTTCCATCGGCGAGCGCAGCCTGGCTTTTTACGAGCGCTTGGCCCGTGGCGGCGTGAGCTACATCGTCATCGGCGACGTCGCTCCCGTCATGACCGCAAGCCCCACGCCCAAGCTGGCAACCGACGCCCAGATCCCCACGTTTAAGGCGCTGGCCGACGCCGTCCACAAGCACGGCGCCAAGGTCGCGCTGCAGCTGTTCCACCCCGAGTACGATGTGCCCGGTGTCGGCCGCATGGTCATGGGATCCATGGCCGCCGCCAAGGCCGCGCAGGAGGCCAAGGCCGCCGGCGACGAGGAGACCTTTGCCGCCAAGATGGCCGAGTCCAACGAGATCCGCAACCAGGCCTACGCCAAGCTGCATCACGACATGCAGCACTTTGTGAACGAGGCGAGCGTAGAGCAGCTCACCCAGATCAAGGAGGCCATCGCTGCCTCGGCCGCTCGCGCACAGCAGGCCGGGATCGACGCTATCGAGGTCCACGGCGACCGCCTGGTGGGTTCGCTGTGCTCGGCCATCCTCAACCAGCGCACCGACGAGTACGGTGGTTCGTTCGAGAACCGCGTTCGCTACGCGCTGGAGGTCGTCGCCGCCATTAAGGAGGCCGCGCCGCAGCTGATGGTGGAGTACAAGCTCCCCGTGATCATGGAGAACCCCGACGGCACGCCGCGCGGCAAGGGTGGCCTGCAGCCCGACGAGGCCTGCGAGTTCGCCAAGCTGCTCGAGGGTGCGGGCATCGATATGATTCAGGTCGCACAGGCCAACCACACCGGCAACATGGGCGACACCATTCCGCCCATGGGTGCCATGCCCTACAACTGGACGCTGCCCGTGGCCGAGCGCGTCAAGGCCCTGGTCTCCGTGCCGGTGGCAACCGTGGGCCGCGTGGTTTCGGTCGAGGCCGGCGAGAAGATTCTGGAAGACGGCGCCGCCGACATCATCGCCTATGGCCGCTCGCTCATGTGCGACCCCGACATTGCGCTGAAGGCCGCCACGGGTGAGCCCATCCGCGAGTGCCTCAACTGCAACAAGGGCTGCGTCGACGCGATTCAAAATCGCAAGTACATCTCGTGCGTGCTCAATGCCGAGAACGGCGACGAGGCGACCATCGCCATCAAGCCGGGCGAGGGCGACAAGAAGATCGCCGTGGTGGGCGGCGGTATTGCCGGCCTGGAGGCCGCGCGCGTGGCAGCCAAGCGCGGCTACGACGTGACCGTCTACGAGGCGAGCGACCATCTGGGCGGCCAGATTGTGCTGGCGGCCGCGCCCCCGCGCAAGGACGAGATCATGCGCTCGGTCGAGTACTACGAGAAGATTCTGCCTGGCCTGGGCGTGAAGGTTGAGCTCAACCACGTCGCTAGCCCCGCGGACCTCAACGCCGCCGATGCCGCGATTGTGGCTGTGGGCGCACACGACGTGGTCATCCCCGTTCCGGGTGCCGACTCGGAGAAGGTCGTCTCGAGCTGGGATGTGCTGGCCGGCAAGGTGGAGCTTACGGGCCGCGTCGCCGTCATTGGTGGCGGCCTGGTGGGCACCGAGACCGCCGAGTACCTGCTGCAGCACGGCTGCGAGGTGGCGATCGTGGAGATGCTCGACAAGATTGCCGCGGGCGAGTCCGAGACCATTCTGCCGCTGATTATGAGCGACTTTGCAGAGCACAACGTGGAGCAGCACGTGAAGACCCGCCTGACCGCCATTACAGACGAGGGCGTGGAGGCCATTCGCACCACTGAGGCCGGCGTCGAGGAGCCGGTGAAGATCGCCTGCGATTACGTGGTGATGGCCGTGGGCTCCAAGGCCAACGCGTTTGACCTGGATGGCGTGACGGTGCCCGTGACCTGCGTGGGCGACTGCTCGGGTGAGCGCACCGCCGACATTGCGAGCGCCATTCGCACGGCGTATCACGCGGCCAACGAGCTGTAGTTGAACATCGCGGCCAGGCGGGACGGTGGCACGGATCCGTCTCGCCCGGCTGTGTCCCGTCGGGTGTCAATCGGTGCGGGGCCTGCAAGCGCAGCAGGTCCCGCCCTTTTTGTTTTGCTCCGGTGGATGGCAATGCGCGGTAATCATGAGGAGTGAGGACGTCTACTGTCTCGCAGATCACTCAAAATTATTGGGGGAGGGGTTAATAACTATATCCTCTATACCAAAGGACATAAAGAGATGCCAATTTTGTTGACAAGCGAATGACGATTTGCTGCGAGTTAGCTACCAGCGTAAATAATCGATAAAGAAATGTCGTAATTTGGTGCCAAATGCCCAGATAACGCCGCGTCTATTTTAATTAACTGCTTTGAGCAAACAGTAAAATGCTACTATCTAACTTGCACGTAAGAAAGCAGATTAACGGTTAAGGCTAAGAAGTGGCAGGTATGTCGGAAGCAACTAGGACTCGCACGCATGCGCCTGAGGTTAGGCAGCGCGCCGTCGAGATCCTCCAAGAGGGGGTCGGTCATCGCGCCCTCGCTGCGGAGCTTGGCATTCCCCAGGCCACGGCTCGTCAGTGGGCCCGCGCGTATGCCGTGGGAGGTGCCGACGCCGTTCTCAACGCCGGTTCGCATCATCACACCTATTCGTACGACGTAAAGCTCGCTGTGGTTAAGGACCGTCTGGAAAACGGCTTGACGGTTCGCGAGGCCATGATCAAGCACAAGATTCCCAGCGAGTCTTCGGTCAAGGCTTGGTGCCGTCAGTACCGCGAGGGCGGTGAGTCCGCACTGGTCGATAAGCCGCGCGGTCGCAAGCCGCGCGTTAAAAAGGCGGAATAGCAAACGGGATGGTGCGCCCACAGGGGCGCATTTTTCTTGCCGCGCCAACTTTTTGGACCGGTGCGAGCCTGTCGGGACATCCTCCAAAGTGGCCAATAAACCGCGCGCAGTGGCCCGCGCGTCCGTCGCTGCGGTAAGGGGACGTCACCCCTCTACTCCAATGCGGACAGACTCCTTGCCCCGTACGCCTAAAACTCCCCAGTTGACCGAAAACCTGCCACCGCAACCCCGTAATTGAGCTATAACATTAAACAATTGCAGCGTTTTTGCATGGGGGAGTGATGGTATGACGCTACTGTATTTCCTTACCCTGTTTCCGCTGGTACCGGCGCTGGGCATGCTGCTCGCGCGCGGTGACCGCGCCCGCGATGCGGTGGGGCTCATAGGTTCCGGCATTATTATGGCGGTGACAGTTGTAGTCGCCGTCATGTTTTTTGGCACGGGTCCGCAGAGCTTTGAGGTTGCCCCCGGCACCTCGCATGTGCTCTCGATCATCAGCTCCGCCATCGATGTCATCCTGTGCGCCGTCATCCTGTACAACGCGCGTAAATATAAGAGCACGCTCACCACGGTGCTCGGCGTAGTCCAGTTGGTGGGCTCGCTCGCCTTTGCAGCCATGACGCTGCCCGCGGCCGAAGCCGTCACGGCGACGCCGCTCTACCTGGACTACATGAGCGTGATCATGGTCCTCGCCGTCGGTATCGTCGGCAGCCTGATCTGCGTGTATGCCCTGGGTTACATGAAGGACTGCCAGGCCCATGACGAGCACGAGGCCGCGCTGCGCGGGCAGACCGCGCCCGACCGTCGCCCGCAGTTCCTGGCGCTTATGTTCCTGTTCCTCTCGGCCATGTTCGTCATCGTGACGAGCGATAACCTTGAGTGGCTGTTCTGCGGCTGGGAAATCACCACCGTGTGCTCGTTCCTCATGATTGGCTACACGCGCACGCCCGAGGCCATCAAGAACGCCTTCACCCAGATCGTCCTCAACATGCTGGGCGGCATCGCGTTTTTGGCCGGACTCATGTATCTGCACGTTAACGGCATGCCGCTGACCATCTCGGGTATGATCGAGCTTTCCGGCGCCGGTACCGCGCAGTCCGCGCTGCTGGTGATGCCGGTCGTTCTGCTGTCGCTCGCCGCACTCACCAAGGCAGCGCAGATGCCGTTCCATACCTGGCTGCTCGGTGCTATGGTTGCCCCCACTCCCACGAGCGCCCTGCTGCACTCGTCCACCATGGTCAAGGCCGGCGTGTTTTTGATGGTCAAGCTGAGCCCGCTGTACGCCACCTATCCCGTGACGGGCTTTATGGTCACAAGTGTGGGCGCCATCACGTTTTTGCTGGCAGCCCTTATGGCGATCTCGCAGAGCAACGCCAAGCGCGTGCTTGCGTACTCCACCATCTCCAACCTGGGCCTCATCAGTGCCTGCTTGGGTGTCGGCGCGCCCGAGGCCGTATGGGCGGCCATCTTCCTGATCCTGTTCCACACGGTGGCCAAGTCGCTGCTGTTCCTGTGCGTGGGCACGGCCGAGCATCATATCGGCAGCCGCAATATCGAGGACATGGACGGCATGTTCAGCCGCATGCCGCACCTGACGCGTCTGATGATGCTGGGCATCATGGGCATGTTTGTGGCGCCGTTTGGCATGCTCGTGTCCAAGTGGGGCGCCCTGGTGGCGTTCGCGCAGACCGGCAACGTGCTCATGATCATGGTGCTGGCCTTTGGCTCGGCCGCGACGTTTTACTTCTGGGGCAAGTGGCTTGCCAAGCTTTCGGGCGTCGATCCCACGGCTCAAAACGTTGAGGTCAATGTCCATAAGACCGAATGGATGGCGCTCAACACCATCGCCGCGCTGCTGATTCTGTGCTGCGTGGCGTTCCCGGTTATCTCGAGCGGTCTGGTGTCGCCTTACTTGGCCATGGTGTTTGGTCGC
>JAXKHW010000337.1:0-1995 GCA_036549635.1 Collinsella sp.
GGTGAAGTCGTATGTCCGATAAAAAGCTGACTGACGAGTTGCTCAATGAACTTCTCGACGCGCCAAACATCGATGGCTATATCAAGGAACACGACTTTGCCGCCCCGTCGCTTTCGGACTACCTGAAGCAGCTACTGCAGGAAAAGGGCTTGGAGCGCTCGCGCGTGGTTCGTATGGCCGATCTCAATGAGACCTTTGGCTATCAGATCTTTACCGGTGCGCGGCATCCGAGCCGCAATAAGGTGCTGCAGATTGCCTTTGCGATGGCGCTGGCGCTCAAAGAAACCAACCGTGCGCTGACGGCTGCCGGGGTAAGCGTCCTTAACTGCAAGGACCGCCGCGATGCGATTATCATTTTTTGCATCGATCGCGGGTGCAGCCTCCAAAAGGTCAACGAGGAGCTGTATCGCTTTGGCGAGGAGACGGTGAGTTAGCGGCTGATATCTGAGCCGGCGGAGCTGCCGAACAACGATGCAAGCGAACGGGGCGCAGATGCCATGGGGTGTCTGCGCCCTGCGCTATGATGGAGGCTATGGATACTCAGAGCCCAACATATTCCGATGACGAGCTGACCGCAGCGCTTGCCGAGCACCTGGCGTCGCTCGATCGCGACGACAGCTATCGCGTGGAGCGTGTACTTAAGCGCTCGTCCGTCGAAACAACCGAGCTCGTGTACTTTGAAGGAACCGGCGGTGGTTCGCTCGGTCCCTTTGTTCGTAAACGCATCGATGCCTCGGCTCAAATCGGCGGGGCATACGAGCGTCTGTTTGCCGCTCAGCGGGCAGGCAGGCGTTTTGAGCACCTGCCCAGAATCGTCAATTGTCGTCGTGTGGGCGACGAGCTCAACGTGGTTATGGAATACATCGAAGGGGAGACACTCGGGGCGCTGGTGGACCGTCTGGGAGCCACCCCCGATTATGCGCGTGAATTGTATCCTGCCCTATGCGATGCCGTGGGCGAGCTCCATGCCGGTTTTGCAATGGTGGGGGAGACGTCGGCGCCGGTGATCCATCGCGACCTCAAGCCGTCGAATATCATCGTGACAGGTGCCAACTATACGCCTGATGACGGCCTGGCATTTTCATCGCTGGTGATTATCGACCTGGGGATCGCGCGCGTATGGCGCGATGGCGCCGATGCTGACACCGTCAAGTTTGGCACGCGACCCTATGCGCCGCCCGAGCAGTATGGGTTTGGGCAGACGAGTGTGCGCAGCGATGTCTACGCACTTGGGGCCCTGTTGTTCTTTTGCTTGACGGGAGTCGACCCTAAACCAGGGCTCGACATGCGCGAGCAATGTGAGGCATGCGGCATTCCCACTCCACTTGCCGATGCCGTCTGCATGTCGATGGCGCTCGACCCGGCCAAGCGTTTTGCGAGCGCGGAAGCGTTGGGACGGGCGACGCGCGCGGCATACGATCTAAGTCGCCCCGTGCGGCCTCCTGCGCCTGTGCTTGTCCGTACTCCGGCCTCGGAGACGGTGTTGACGCCCCAAGGACTCCAGAACCCCACAGGGCTTCCTAGGCCTGCCGCCTCCACTGCATGCGGTCTGCTCTCTCGCGTTCCGGAGTCTCTGGGGCGCATTTGGAATACGCTCGTCTTCTTCTCGCTGCTTGTGTTCTTTGCCGGAAGTCACTTTGCCGTCTTTCACCCCACGGGAGCAAACCAAAGCTACCCGACATGGCTTCTCATAATCGAGTATTTTTTCTTTGTCGATGGCCTTATGGTGCTTATGCATTTTGCGCTGTTCGACAAGCGTCGTCTTCGTCGGCGATTCGCGCTGCTCGACAGCTATCGCGGCAAGAAACTCGCGAAACTCTGGCTCAAGGCATTGGGTGTGCTGCTCCTATGCATGATCGTCATAGTCGGTGACGCATAATTTCTTTCGCAAATTGACAACCGCATAGCGGAACACGGCCCGCGCCCCGTCATATGATTTCTAGCGACTAAACAACAAATCACCGACGAAGGGGGCACGGGCCGTGTCTGCGAACA
>JAXKHW010000048.1:0-1847 GCA_036549635.1 Collinsella sp.
CGGCATCATTGGCTCCACGGGCTCGGGCAAGTCCACGCTTGTGCAGCTCATCCCGCGCCTGTACGACGTCACGGGCGGCAGCATTTCGCTCGACGGCATCGACGTGCGCGACATGACCCTTTCCGAGCTGCGCCGCCGCATTGGTTACATCCCGCAGCAGGGTCGCCTGTTCTCGGGCACCGTCGAGAGCAACCTCAAGTTTGCTGGCGACATGGTGAGCGACGAGGATATGCGCCAAGCGGCACGCGTCGCCCAGGCCGAGGACTTTATCGCCGAGCGCGAGGGCGGCTACGACTCCCCCATCAGCCAGGGAGGCTCCAATGTCTCGGGCGGTCAGCGCCAGCGCTTGGCCATCGCCCGCGCCTTGGCAAAAAAGCCCGAGGTTGTGGTGTTCGATGACTCGTTTAGCGCCCTCGACTACAAGACTGACGCGCGCCTGCGCGAGGAGCTGGCCAAAAACGTTACCGACGCCGCACTCGTGGTCGTGGCCCAGCGCATCGCGACCATCATGCACGCCGACCAGATTATCGTGCTCGACGACGGCCACGTGGTGGGCACCGGCACGCATGAGAAGCTGCTGCGCAGCTGCCCGGCGTACCTGGAGATCGCACAGTCGCAGCTTTCCGCCGAGGAGCTGGGGCTTACCCAAGAAGAAATTGCAGCCGTCATGGAAGGAGGCGAGCGCTAATGGCAGACGAGACCAAGACTCAGATTCCCAAGCCCACCCGCCAGCGCGGTCCCATGGGCCGCATGGGCGGCATGCGTCGCGGCGAAAAGGCCAAGGACTTTAAGGGCACCATGAGGCAGCTGCTCGGCTATATCGGCCAGCACAAGATTGCCGTGTTTGCCGCCGTCGCCTTTGCCGTGTGCTCGGTCATCTTTAACATTGTGGGACCCAAGGTGCTCGGCCAGGTTACAACCAAGCTGTTCGAAGGCCTGGTCGCCAAGGTCAACGGCACCGGCGACGTTGACTTTGACTGGATCGCCAAGACGCTCGGCTTTTTGCTCTGCCTGTATCTGGCGAGCTCTGTCTGCAGCCTGGTCCAGGGCTGGCTCATGACCGGCGTCACGCAAAAGATCTGCTACCGCATGCGCAAGGAAATCGCCGCCAAGATTGCCGTCGTGCCGATGAGCTACTTCAACGGTCACAGCAAGGGCGATGTGCTCAGCCGCATCACCAACGACGTCGATACACTCGGCCAGTCGCTCAACCAGAGCGTGACGCAGCTCATCACGTCGGTGACGCAGATTATCGGCGTGCTCGTCATGATGCTGTCGATCAGCCTGCCGCTCACCGGCGTCACCGTGCTCACGCTGCCGGCAGCCGCAATTATCTTGATGGTGATGATTCACTTCTCGCAGCCGTACTTCCGCGAGCAGCAGCAGGTCCTGGGCGCCGTCAACGGCATTATCGAGGAGGACTTTGCCGGTCAAAACGTCATTCAGGTGTTCGACCGCGCCGAGGCCTCGATCGAAGAGTTCGACCGTCAAAACGACCGCCTCTTTATTAGTGGCTGGCGCTCGCAGTTCCTGTCGGGCCTGATGATGCCGCTTATGAGCCTGGTGGGTAACATGGGCTACGTGGGCGTTGTCGTGGTGGGCGCACAGCTCGCACTGACCGGCAACGCCACGCCCGGCGACATCCAGAGCTTTATCCAGTACGTTCGCAACTTTACGCAGCCCGTACAGCAACTGGGCAACGTGAGCAACACGATGCAGTCGATGGCAGCCGCCACCGAGCGCGTCTTTGAGTTCCTGGCCGCGCCCGAGGAGGAGCAGAAAGCCGACGCGCAGATTCCCGAAAAGCGCCCCGGCCATGTGGAGTTCGACCACGTCAAGTTTGGCTA
>JAXKHW010000338.1:0-6715 GCA_036549635.1 Collinsella sp.
CACCGGTCAGCGGCCAGAGCATGGGGGGCACGCCCGGTCCCGTTCCGAACCCGGAAGCTAAGCCCCATCGCGCCGAGAGTACTGCGGGGTCAGCCCGTGGGAGGCCAGGGCGCCGCTGACCGGTGGACGGCACCGAGCCGTCATCGAACTGAGAAGGGGGAGGCCTCGCGGTCTCCCCTTTTTTGCGTTTGCGGGGCATAAATGACTCATTTACGCCAGACGATTTAATTCTTTTTGGTATTGAGCTTTTATTTAAAGAAAACTAAAACGAATAATAAGGGCAACTGCTATGGCCGCAATGATCAAAAGCAGGATTGCCAGTCGATGTTGCTTGCGTCGTTTACTTGACGAAACGAAGATTGATTTTCCTTGTTTTGGCGTCTCGAGATAACGAGCCGAATGCGTTAAGGTTTGCTTTGGTCGAGGACCTCTTTGTTGATGAGCGGCGGATGCTTTCAGTGGCTCATCACTAGCTGCGCTGTTTTTAGATAATGGTGCGTCTTTCAGATATACAGGGTCTCCCGAGGCGACGCCCATATGTTTACGTCCCGTTTGGGCATCCTCGAGCGTTTGATATCGATTTCTCGTCACATACTCGGGCTCAGGATCATTAATGGGCTCTTGCGAGATGTGGGGGCGATGGAACCGTGGCGGCTGCGTGGAAGTATCTTCCCCCTGCGTCTGCATAAACATTTTGTTCTGGTTTTGGTCGTCCATGATGCCCTTTAGCTCGTTACCAACAACGTGTACGCGCTCATTGTAAGCCCCTTGTTATTTGTAGCTGGGGACATACTCGGTATTTAAGCTCTGGTTCAAAGAACCTTAACCTTACTAAAACCTGAGTCATACACACTTAGATATGCTTATAGTACCGGACTCAAAAAACTTTATAGTCGATGTATATATAAGCACTGTGTGGGCATATATAAGAGCGTCAAAAGAAGTCCCAGTCACCTAGAAGATGACTCGGCAGTCCTATAAAGGAGTGGTAAACATGGCAAGCATGGTTCCTTATCGTTCGGTTTTTGGCGTTCGTCCCTCTGCAAGCTCGCTGTTCGATCTGTTTGATGATATGAGTGACTTGGCGAACAGCTCGATTGCCTCTAAGGCGTTCCCCGTTGACGTTGAGGATAAGGGCGATGGCTATGAGGTCAAGGCTTATCTGACCGGCGTCGCCAAGGACGATATCGATGTCGAGCTTAACGAGGGCCGTCTGTCCATTAGCGTGAATGTCGAGGAAAACGAGGAGAACGAGGGCAAGAACTTCCTGCAGAAGGAGTTCAGCTCGTACAGCGCGACGCGTGGCGTATATCTGAAGGACGCTTCGAGCGAGGGTCTCTCTGCTAAGTATGCTGACGGCATCCTGACCGTTACGGTTCCCAAGATCGTCGAGAAGAAGAACGTTACGAAGATCTCCATCGACTAACGTTTCCGATGGTCAGAGCTTTTGAGCCAAGATAAAGGGGCCGGGATTTGATTCCCGGCCCCTTTTGTTTTATTGAGCGGTCTATACAATGGTTGTCGGTTGATACTGACTTGCAGGGCGTATCGAGAGTTTTCGCGATCCTTGGAGAAGGGTGGCGGAGCTACCGACCTCGTCATCCAGGGTTGCGGCTAGAGCTTTGGCATAACTTTTGACGGTCATGCTCGGACGATTGTTATCTTGGCTGATATGCATGGCAATGAGCTGTTCGGTGCGATCGGTAACAAGTTCGCGTGCGGCTTCGGCGGCTTGGTCGTTGGAGAGGTGTCCCCTTGCAGACAGGATGCGCTCCTGAAGAAAGCGGGGATATTCTCCCTCGCGCAGCATAGTCACATCGTGGTTGCTTTCGAGCGCGAGGACTCGACAATCTTTGAGGGTGTTCATGGCTTGGCTCGATAGCTCTCCGGTGTCGGTGGCAATGCCGATGGAATCATCGAGGGCGTCGAATCGATAGCCGACTGGATTGATGACATCGTGTGATGTTGAGTAGGTTTGCACGTGGATGCCGGTAATGGATAGGGTGTCACCGGGATCGAATTCCTCGACAGGCAGATGCGAAAGATTTTCTTTGCTCGAAAGTGTGCCCCTGCTGGCAAAGAGGGGACCGTGCCAGTGCTTGCACCAGACATCGAGACCCTTGATGTGATCGCTATGCTCATGAGTAATGAGAAGAGCCGAGACGTTGTCTGCCGAGAGCCCCAGTTCTGCCATGCGCTTTAATGTCTCGCGGCGAGAAAGACCGTCGTCAATCATGATGAGCCCCCGAGGGCCTTCGATGAGCGCGCAGTTGCCTTTTGAGCCGCTGCCAAGGATATGAAGGTGCAGACGAGACATAAGATTCCAAAGGATACAATGGGTGCGAACGAATAGAGGAGGAAGCAAATGCCAACGGTATCTCAGCATTATGGACACCATGTTGCATCGTGGGCTGATGATAAAGCCCTGGCAACGCGGCAGACGGCTGCCCCCGTGGTGCTCATGGTATCAGGTGGTGCGGACTCGACGGCTTTGCTCCTTATGGCGTGCACATCAAAGCTGGATATTCTGGATGGGCGTGGTGTAGCCCCCATCGCGCGCGAGCGACTGCACGTGCTGCATGTGAACCATCATCTGCGCGGCGAGGCATCCGATGGCGACGAGGCCTTTGTGCGTGAGCTCTGCGTGCAATATGGTCTACCGCTGTGTGTTGAGCACGCCTATTTTGATGATGAATCGGGCAATATCGAGGCGGCTGCCCGCGAGGTGCGCTATGCCGCGGCGCGGAGATATGTTCGCGAGCTCTGCGCCCAGACGGGGGCGCCGCGAACGGCGGCTCGTATCTGCACCGCGCACACGTCTTCGGATCGCGCGGAAACGTTTTTGATGAACGCGATTAAGGGTTCGGGGCCCGCTGGTCTATCGAGCATTCCTCGCCGGAGGAATATCGTGGTGCGTCCCCTGCTCGACCAGACTCATGATGAGCTCGTGGGCTATCTGCAGGTACATGGTCAGCCGTGGCGAGAGGACGAGAGCAACGAGGACGTGTCGTACTTGCGTAACTACGTGCGCCATCGAGTGATGCCGGTGGTGGCGCAGCGCAACGCGAGCGTCTGCAAGACGATTGGCGCCGCCTGCGAGATCTTAGGCGATGAGGATGCCTTTCTTTCCCAGCTTTCCGCACAGGCGCTTCGAAGCTGCCTGCGTAAGGAGGCGGTGGGCGCACTGGTCCTCGACGCTCGCCGACTGGCCGCGGCCGAGGTGGTGATTGCTCGGCGCATGGTGCGACTGGCAATTAAGCGTATCGACCCCGACGCTCGCCCGGAGATGCGGCATGTGGAGCGCGTGCTCGCCTGTGTCGCCGAGGGCTCGGGTTCGGTTACGCTGCCGGCGGGAATCGATGCGCGCGTGGAGTTTGGCATGCTGTCATTCAAGGCCCCGGCGGCGCGCGAGGGGTTAGTTGCCGATTGGGTCACCATTCCCGGTCGATTGCCGCTGGGGGCGGGCCGCATCCTGGTGGCAGAGCCGATGGCTGTGGAGCCGGGGTGTGATATTGTGCGCCGTGCCCGCGAACTTGCGGGTGCCGGAGGGGTGGTCGCTATGGTGGATGCCGCGACGCTGGGCTTTGCCGATCGCGATAGCGAACGGATGCTCGCCGGCTCGCGCGGGGAGATTCCCGCCGAGGCGCGTTTGGCGCGTCTGTGGGTAGACGGTCCCGTGCCGGGGGATGTGATGTGTCCGTTGGGCATGAGTGGGCGAAGTAAGAAGGTATCCGACCTACTCAACGAGGCTCGTATTCCTGTTTCTGAGCGCGCAGGCGTTCCCGTGGTGAGAACGGCTCCGGGAGGTGCCGTGGTATGGGTCGCAGGCGTTCGCACGGACGAACGTTTTAAATGCACGGCCGCAACGCGCGTGGCGTATCTGCTTCGTGTGGTCGATGCGGAATAGCGTCCCACGCCAGCTATTCTGTGCGACGTTGACGGTATTCCCGCGCTGATGGCGTACGGGCTGGAAAATATACCCCGTGCGCTGCTAGAATGTGAAGTTCGCGTCCATACGGCGGTGTGTGGGCGATAAGCACAAGAAAGGGTTGTCATGGCTTCTCAACATCCGGATATCGAGAAGGTTCTGTTTACGCAGGAGGATATCGACGGTATCGTCTCTCGCCTAGGCGAGCAGATTACTCGTGACTACGCGGGTAAGGATCTGGTGCTGATTGCGGTCCTGCGCGGCGCCGTGGTCTTTATGGGCGACCTGATGCGCAAGATCGAGCTGCCGACCAACATCGATTTCATGGCTGTTTCGAGCTATGGCGACGGCGTGAAGTCCTCGGGTATCGTGCGTATCATTAAGGACCTGGATATCGACATCCGCGGTCGCGACGTGCTGATCGTCGAGGACATTCTGGACTCGGGCCTGACACTCAAGTATCTGATGAAGAACCTCGAGAGCCGCAAGCCCGCTTCGCTGGAGGTCGCTGCCTTCCTGTGGAAGGACGTTGAGGACCGCACCTCGGCCATCACGCCCAAGTATGTTGGAACCCATTGCCCCGATGCCTTTGTGGTGGGCTACGGCCTCGACTATGCCGAGCGCTATCGTAACCTTCCGTATCTGGGCATTTTGAAACCGGAGGTTTATTCGTAAGATGCCCGACGACCGTAACGATAACAATTCCCAGACTCCCCGGGAGCCTAAGATCCCGGGGATGCCCGGAGGCAAGAAGCCCACGCGTACGGGCTGGCTGTATTTTATTTTGGCTTGCGCGCTTCTGGGCTACGCCTTCTTTAACATGGGCTCCGGCTTTGCCAATTCCAGCAATACCGTTAAGCTCGCGACGAGCGAGATGGTGAGCGCCATCAAGCAGGATCGCGTCGAAGATCTGACCTATACGGTTCAAGACGGAAGCGTGACGGGTCATTACTGGAATACGAAGAAGGACAAGGGCGATACGAGCGAGCTCAAGAGCTTCTCCTCGACCTATGTCGGCTCCGATTCGCTTGCCGAGCTCATGGCGGAGCACCCCGATACCAAGTACATCGTCAACACCAACGATCCCGATTTTTGGGGCGACCTGGCGATGAGCGTGCTTCCGACAATCGCCCTGATCGCTATCATGTTCTACTTTATGCGCCAGATGATGGGCGCCAACAACAGGAACATGCAGTTTGGCAAGACCAACGCCAAGACCAACGAGGCCACGCGCCCCAAGGTCAAGTTTGAAGACGTTGCCGGCGTGGACGAGGCAGTCGAGGAACTCGAGGAGATCCGTGACTTTTTGAGCGACCCGGACCGCTATCGCAAGCTGGGCGCCAAGATTCCGCGCGGCGTGTTGCTGGTGGGCCCTCCGGGCACCGGTAAAACGCTGCTGGCCAAGGCCGTTGCCGGCGAGGCGGGCGTGCCGTTCTTTAGCATCTCGGGTTCCGACTTTGTCGAGATGTTCGTAGGTGTCGGCGCCAGCCGTGTGCGTGACCTCTTTAAGGAGGCCAAGTCCCAGGCCCCGTCAATCATCTTCATCGATGAGATCGATGTTGTGGGACGTCAGCGCGGAGCTGGCTTGGGCGGCGGTCACGACGAGCGCGAGCAGACGCTCAACCAGCTGCTGGTCGAGATGGACGGTTTCGAGGAAAGCGAGTCGGTCATCCTGATCGCTGCGACCAACCGTCCTGACATCCTGGATCCGGCATTGCTGCGTCCCGGCCGTTTTGACCGTCAGGTTACGGTCGACCGTCCGGATGTGAAGGGCCGCGAGCAGATCTTGCGCGTGCATGCCGAGAACAAGCCGATGGACGAGGACGTTAAGTTTGAGAAGCTCGCCCAGATGACCGTTGGCTTTACTGGTGCCGATTTGGCGAACTTGCTCAACGAGTCTGCGCTGCTGGCCGCTCGCCGTCATCGTTCCGTGATCTCGATGGACGAGGTCGAGGAATCGATGGAGCGCGTGATTGCCGGACCGCAGCGCAAGGGTCGCGTGATGACCGAGGCCGAGCGCACCACGATTGCCTACCACGAGAGCGGTCACGCCCTGGTGGGCCACATCCTGGAGCACTCCGATCCGGTCCACAAGATCTCGATCGTCAGCCGCGGTCAGGCTCTGGGCTACACGCTGCAGCTTCCGCAGGAGGACCACTTCCTCAAGACCAAGAACGAGATGCTCGACGAGCTCGCCGTGTTCTTGGGCGGTCGCGTTGCCGAGGAGCTCATGTGCGATGACATCACGTCGGGCGCGAGCAACGACCTGGAGCGCGCGACCAAGATGGCGCGCGAGATGGTCACGCGCCTGGGCATGAGCGAGGAACTGGGTACGCAGGTTTTCGGTGAGGCGCAACATCAGGTGTTCCTTGGTCGCGATTACGCCGATCACCAGGATTACTCCGAGGAGACGGCGCGCCGCATCGATATCGAGGTTCAGCGCATTATGCGTGAGGCCCATCGTCGTGCGGTCGAGATCCTGGACGCCCGTCGCGATCAGCTCGATCTGATGGCGAAGGTGCTGCTTGAACGCGAGACCGTCGAAGGCGACGCCGTGAACGCCCTGCTCGACAACGAGTGGGATGCCTACCTTGAGCGCGAGGGCGATATCCTGGCGGCCAAGGAGGAGCGCAACGCCAAGGCGGCCGGCATGCCGACCAAGAAGCGTGCGCCTCGCATGAGCGAGGAGGAACTTGCGGCAGATGCCGCGGCCTTTGCGCAGGCGGCCATGCAGGAGGATGCCGAAGCCGCATCCGATGATGCTGACGATGACCATGCCGTCGTCGG
>JAXKHW010000339.1:0-3195 GCA_036549635.1 Collinsella sp.
ACCCGCGGTATACTCATTCGAGCTTGTCTCGCTGTATTGTGGAGGTCTACATGTTTGGACTGAGGGCTCCTGAGCTCATCATTATTCTCGTCGTTGTCTTGATCATCTTCGGGCCTAAGAACCTGCCGAAGCTCGGCAAGTCCCTCGGCTCTACCGTCAAGAATATCCGTGAGGGTATGGAGGGCGACGATAAGGGCGAAACCAAGCAGGCCGAGGATGTCGTGGTCGAGGAGTCCAAGGAGGACAAGGAGATCGCAGAGCTCGAGGCCAAGCTCGCTGCTGCCAAGAAGAAGCAGGCAGAGGACAGCGACGCGGACGCAGAGTAGTCCCATCCCTTTGGGGTGAGCACCTGACCGGCTTGCCCGCAGGCTAGCCGGTCTTTTTCGTTTTGTTGACAGTTGATTGTTTGATCAGAGTTGGGGAGATATCCGTATGGACGCAAGCCAGATCGTACTGACCGCTGAGGGCCGCCAGAAGCTCGTCGAGGAGCTCGCTTGGCGTGAGGGCGATTACGCCAAGGAGATCGTCGAGGACATCAAGGAAGCCCGCGCGTTCGGCGACCTTTCGGAGAACTCCGAGTACGACGCCGCTAAGGACAAGCAGGCCCAGAACGCCGCTCGTATTGCCGAGATCCAGGCCATCCTCGCCAACGCTCAGGTTGCTGCCACCACGGGCGACCTGACCGTCTCCATCGGTTCCACCGTTTCGCTGATTGATCCCAACGGCGAGGTCATGGAAGTCACGCTCGTCGGTACCACCGAGACCAACTCGCTCGAGCACAAGATTTCCAACGAGTCTCCGGTCGGTCACGCCATCATCGGTCACGGCGAGGGCGACTCCGTCGAGGTCGTTACGCCTTCCGGCAAGACTCGCGTCTACACCATCGCCAAGATCGCACGCTAGACCACGGTCCCGCGTAAAGGTATGTTTTCGCTCCCTGGGACCGAATCCTGGGGAGCGTTTTAGTTTGAGGAGCTAACTTATGGCAGAGAACCAGAACGCCGCAGATCAGGCATCGACGCTCAACGACGAGCGCGCCACCCGCCTGGCCAAGCGCGCCGCCCTGTTCGAGGCGGGCCAGAACCCCTATCCCGAGCACTCTGAGCTTGAGGACTACGTCGCCGATATCGAGACTAAGTACGCCGAGCTTGCCGATGGCGAGGACACCGAGGACGTCGTGAAGATCGCCGGCCGCGTGGTCGCCAAGCGCGGTCAGGGCAAGATAATGTTCATCGTCGTACGCGATGCGGCTGCCGAGATTCAGCTGTTCTGCCGCATCAACGACATGGACGAGGCTGCCTGGAATACGCTCAAGGCGCTCGACCTGGGCGACATCCTGGGCGTGACCGGCGTGGTCGTGCGCACCAAGCGCGGCCAGCTTTCCGTTGCCCCTGAGAGCGCGACCCTGCTTTCCAAGGCCGTTCGTCCGCTGCCCGAGAAGTTCCACGGTCTTTCCGACAAGGAGACCCGCTATCGCCAGCGCTATGTCGACCTGATCGCCAACGACGACGTTCGTGAGACCTTCCGTAAGCGTTCGCAGATTCTCTCCACCTTCCGTCGCTTTATGGAGTCCGACGGCTACATGGAGGTCGAGACCCCCATCCTGCAGACCATCCAGGGTGGTGCCACGGCCAAGCCGTTCATTACCCACTTCAACGCGCTCGATCAGGAGTGCTACCTGCGTATTGCCACCGAGCTGCACCTCAAGCGCTGCATCGTCGGTGGTTTTGAGCGCGTGTTCGAGATCGGCCGCATCTTCCGTAACGAGGGCATGGACCTTACCCACAACCCCGAGTTCACCACGATGGAGGCCTACCGTGCCTTCTCCGACCTCGAGGGCATGAAGGCGCTCGCCCAGGGTGTCATTAAGGCGGCTAACAAGGCCATCGGCAACCCCGAGGTCATCGAGTACCAGGGCCAGACCATCGACCTTTCTGGTGAGTGGGCCAGCCGTCCCATGACCGACATCGTCTCCGACGTGCTCGGCAAGCAGGTCACCATCGACACGCCGGTCGAGGAGCTTGCTGCCGCCGCGCGCGAGAAGGGCCTGGAGATTAAGCCCGAGTGGACCGCCGGCAAGATTATCGCCGAGATCTACGATGAGCTGGGCGAGGACACCATCGTCAACCCCACGTTCGTGTGCGATTACCCCATCGAGGTCAGCCCGCTTGCCAAGCGCTTTGAGGACGACCCGCGCCTGACGCACCGCTTTGAGCTGGTTATTGCCGGTCACGAGTACGCCAACGCGTTCTCTGAGCTCAACGACCCGGTCGACCAGGCCGAGCGCTTTGCCGCTCAGATGGCCGAGAAGGCCGGCGGTGACGACGAGGCCATGGAGTACGACGAGGACTACGTGCGCGCCCTCGAGTACGGTATGCCTCCTGCGGGCGGCATCGGCATCGGCATCGACCGCGTGGTCATGCTGCTCACCAACCAGGCTTCTATCCGCGACGTGCTGCTGTTCCCGCACATGAAGCCCGAGAAGGGTTTCCAGTCCGGTGCCGCTGCCGCCAAGGCTGCCGAGGCCGGCAACGCCGCGAGCCCGTTCGTTAAGTCGCTTAAGCCCACGCTCGATTACTCCAAGATCGCCGTTGAGCCGCTGTTTGAGGAGTTCGTCGACTTTGATACCTTCTCCAAGAGCGACTTCCGCGCTGTGAAGGTCAAGGCATGCGAGGCCGTCAAGAAGTCCAAGAAGCTGCTGAACTTTACGCTCGACGACGGCACCGGCACCGACCGCACCATCCTCTCCGGTATTCACGCTTATTACGAGCCCGAGGACCTGGTTGGCAAGACCTTGCTTGCCATCACCAACCTGCCTCCGCGCAAGATGATGGGTATTCCCAGCTGCGGCATGCTGATCAGCGCTGTCCACGAGGAGGAGGGCGAGGAGCGCCTCAACCTGATCCAGCTCGACGCCTCCATCCCCGCCGGCGCAAAGATGTACTAACTAGTTACGCGGTTCTACGAACCGCGTAACGGCTCGACGCTGCGCGGGCCGCATTTGGACAATCTGACGTTCAACTTCAAGGGCGCGACCAAAAGGTCAGCGCCCTTTCGTTTCACGTCACCTTGTCACAAATACGACCCGCTCGCTCATATGACCCAATCCGCGGTCAAGAGCCACAATGGCCCCGCCGACCGCTTGCAATCGGTCGGCGGGGCCTGCCGTTGAACCCGTCCCGGTCCGCCCCCGGC
>JAXKHW010000340.1:0-1929 GCA_036549635.1 Collinsella sp.
GCATCATGCCCGGCATGCTCGGCATGATCGCCTTCTGGCTGTACTACTGGCTGCTGTCCAAGAAGATCAACCCCATGGTGCTGATCGTGGCTACCATGGTCGTGGGCATCATCGGCGCGTTCTTCGGCGTGCTGGCGTAAGGGCCCGGCTGCATAGATTTTCGTTGCAACCTGGAAAGGGGATGGAGCAGGCCTATGCCCTCCATCCCCTTTTTGTATAGAAGGAGTTCGTATGTTCGCGAAGGATCGCGAAGCAATGCGCCTGACGCCGGCAGAGGTCAGGCTGATTCTTATTGAGTCCCTGCAGTGGTGCGCCAACAACGCGGTCTACTTTTTGGGGCTTATCGGTGCGGCCACGCATGATCTGGCCGGCACGGCCTTTTTGGTTGCCGCCATTACGCTCGTGCGCAATCTTATGACGTCGGTGGGCAATATGGTGTCGGGTTCGGTCATCGATCGCTTTGGACCGCGCCGGACGTCGTTTGTGACGTGCGTGATTACGGCAGTGCTATCGCTTGGCGTGGGGCTAGCGCCGTTGTCTGTCCCCGGGCTTGTGTTTGCCGCGTGCGTCTTGGGACTTGCGAGCGGCTTTATCAACACCTGCACGCATGCGTTTCCGGGATACCTGGAGTCGACCACCGAGGGTCGTACCCGCGTGAACGGTCTCATGGTGTTCTACAGCAATATCGCCTATACCGCTGGCCCGCTGCTCGGCGGTGCCATCGTGAGCTGTTTTGCCACGCAATCGGTCTACCTGCTCATGGCGGGCATGATGGGTGTGGCGGCCGTGCTCTCCTTGGGCTGTCACGAGTGCGTTGTTCCCGCAAAAGGGGAAAAGCCGAAGGGCGGTATTCTGGGCGGCATGGCCGAGGGTGCGCGACTTACGTTTCGCGACCACGACCTGCGCCTCATCTTTATCTCGGGCTTTTTGGGATTCTTTGCGTTTGGCGCGTTTGATTCGCTTGAGTCGTTGTTCTACCGTGATGTGCTCAACGTGGATATCGTCTGGCTGGGCTGGTTGTCCTCGGTCGTGGGCCTCACTTCCTCGGTGGGTGCGTTCATCCTGACCAAGCTTTCTGCTCGCCATGTCAACCTGCGATTGCTGCTCGGCGCGCTCATGGCCGTGGGCATTGGGTCCATGGTGTACGTGGGCACCGATATGCTGGGGGTCGCGATTATCGGTCAGGCGATTAACGGTCTGGCCTGGGGGTTCCTGGAGCCGCTGCAGATGATCTTGATTCAGGAGCGTGCCGACATCAAATACCTGGGGCGCATTACCGGCTTTGTGCGTTTTGGCCTGATGAGCGCCGGCGTGGTGCCGCTGCTGGCGGCTCCGTTTTTGGCGGAGGCTTTGGGCGTCCAGACGGTACTGTTTGGAGCATCGACCATTATTGCGCTGGTAGGAACGCTGTTCTTTGTCACACAAGGGAGACGCCGGGGGCGTTAGCTATACATCAAATTATAATTTGATACCACTCACCAGAGAATTTCGACCGTTCACCGAGGATTGGAACAGATTGAAAAGTGGTATTAAAAACACGTTGGGTGTATGTCTATAATTGGTATCGAAAAGAAACGCGATGTATAGATTCGCGTGCTGGACAGAAAGGAAAAGCCATGAAGGAAACCGAGAAGATCGAGATCATGCACTTTAGCCAGGAGGGCTATCTCGAGGACGGCAAGAACGTCTATGAGACCGGCAAGAAGATGATTGAGCTCGCCGACAAGGTCGCCGACGAGGGCTACGACGCCGTGTTCCTGATGGGCGTCGGCGGCACCTGGGACGAGCTCATGCAGCTCGAGTACCTCATGAACAAGTTCGGCGACCGCGACCTCGAGGTCTACCTGATCCACGCCGCCGAGTGGAACGCCATGGGCCACAAGCGCATGACCGAGAAGTCCGTCGTGCTCACCGCCTCCGAGTCCGGCA
>JAXKHW010000341.1:0-3021 GCA_036549635.1 Collinsella sp.
GGTATCAGCTCTCAAAACGGGATACGGTTTCCGGTTGAGCCTTCAGACGGAAACTGCGACCCGGAATCCACGCTCAAACCGGGACAAGCTTTCCGCAAGGCAGCCCCAGGCACCCTCGGACCCAAACCTCAGTCATCTCTACATAGATCTCGATAGATTTGCCTAGAACTCAAACAATGCGTCTACCTGCGCATTTGCGAACCTAAACTCTCAGAGATAAGAAATCTTATATGAATTGACTTAGATTTTGTATATTCCGGCCCATAAGGGGATACACTACATCCTGAAAGACAAGCCGAAACACCGCTCGGCAGACCGCCGAGTCGGTGCAAACGCACAAGAGAGAGGGAATTTCTAATGGGCAAGATTCTTGGTATCGACCTTGGTACTACCAACTCCGCAATGGCCGTTCTCGAGGGCGGTTCTCCGACCATTATCGTGAACGCCGAGGGCGACCGCACTACCCCGTCCGTCGTGGGCTTCCGTGCCGACGGCGACCGCGTCGTGGGCAAGGCCGCTAAGAACCAGGCTGTCACCAACCCCAAGAACACCGTGTTCTCCATCAAGCGCTTCATGGGCCGCAAGTACTCCGAGTGCACCTCCGAGATCAAGACCGTGCCGTATGAGGTCAAGGAGGGCCAGGGTGGCCGTGCCGTCGTCGACATCGAGGGCAAGGATTACACCGCCGAGCAGGTGAGCGCCATGACGCTCGCAAAGATGAAGGCCGACGCCGAGAAGTATCTGGGCGAGACCGTCACCGACGCCGTCATCACCGTCCCGGCCTACTTCAACGACGCCCAGCGTCAGGCCACCAAGGACGCCGGTAAGATCGCTGGCCTCAACGTCAAGCGTATTGTCAACGAGCCGACCGCTGCTGCTCTGGCCTATGGCCTGGACAAGCAGGGCACCGACCAGCGTATTCTGGTCTTTGACCTGGGCGGCGGTACCTTCGACGTCTCCATCCTCGACCTCGCCGACGGCGTGTTTGAGGTTCTGTCCACCTCGGGCGACAACCACCTGGGCGGCGACGACTGGGATCAGCGCGTCATCGATTGGATGGCCGATAAGTTCCAGCAGGAGAACGGTGTCGACCTGCGTCAGGACCCCATGGCCCTGCAGCGTCTGAAGGAGGCCGCCGAGAACGCCAAGAAGGAGCTCTCCGCCGCCCAGCAGACCACCATCAACCTGCCGTTCATTACCATGAACCAGTCCGGCCCGCTGCACCTCAACTACACGCTGACCCGCGCCGAGTTCGAGAAGATCACCCGCGACCTGCTCGAGCGCTGCAAGCAGCCTGTCACCAACGCCCTGCGCGACGCCAAGCTTAAGCTCTCCGATCTGACCGAGGTCATCCTCGTCGGCGGCTCCACCCGTATGCCCGCCGTCCAGGAGCTCGTCAAGACCATGACCGGCAAGCAGCCCAACATGTCCGTGAACCCCGACGAGGTCGTTGCCGACGGCGCTGCCGTCCAGGGCGGCGTGCTCACCGGCGACGTCGAGGGCATCCTGCTGCTCGACGTTACCCCGCTGTCGCTGGGCGTCGAGACCATGGGCGGCATCATGACCAAGATGATCGACCGCAACACCACGATCCCGACCTCCAAGACCGAGGTCTACTCCACCGCTGCCGACAACCAGACCAGCGTCGAGATTAACGTGCTCCAGGGCGAGCGCGAGCTTGCCCGCGACAACAAGTCGCTCGGTAAGTTCCAGCTGACCGGCATCCCGGCTGCCCGCCGCGGCGTGCCGCAGATCGAGGTCACTTTCGACATCGACGCCAACGGCATCGTCAAGGTCTCCGCTAAGGACAAGGGCACCGGCAAGGAGCAGCAGATCACCATTTCCGGCTCCACCGCTCTGTCCGACGACGAAGTCGATCGTATGGTCAAGGACGCCGAGGCTCATGCCGAGGAGGACAAGAAGCAGAAGGAAGAGGTCGAGGTCCGCAACCAGACCGACAGCCTGTGCTACTCCACCGAGCAGACCCTCAACGAGCTGGGCGACAAGGTTTCCGCCGACGTGAAGTCCAAGGCCGAGGCCGCTATCGCCGACGCCAAGAAGGCGCTCGAGGGCTCTGACGTCGAGGCCATCAAGGCCGCCGGCGAGTCCCTGCAGTCTGTGGCCTACGAGCTGGCTCAGGTTGTCTACGCCGACGCTCAGCAGCAGACCGACGGTGCCGCCGGTGCCCAGCCTGCCGACGATGACGTCGTCGACGCCGACTACGAGGTTGTGGACGACGAGGACAAGTAATCATGTCCGCCCGTAAAGCTCGCACGGAGGCGGCCGCCGTTGGTGCCGCCCCCGTTGACTCTGAGGAGAAGGACGTGAAGATTCCCGTAGAGGCCGTTGACGATACCGAGGCCAACGAGGCCCCGGCCGCCGAGGCTGCCGAGAACCAAGTAGAGGATTCCAACAAGGAGGCGACGATGACCGAGGACGAGATGGTGGAAGCCGCTATCCGCGCCGGTGAGGAAGCCGCCGACAACGACTTTAAGCTTAAGTTCGAGCAGGCTCAGAAGGAGCTTACCGACGTGCGCAACGAGCTTGATGCTGCGGCAGAGGCTCAGAAGGCCGCCGAGGACAAGGCAAAGGACGCCACCGAGCGCACCGCCCGTCTGCAGGCCGACTGGGAGAACTTCCGTCGCCGCACCGCCAATGAGCGTATCGCCGAGCGCGAGCGCGCGACCGAGAAGCTCGTCACTGCGCTGCTGCCGGTGGTTGACGATATCGAGCGTGCAATCGACCATGCCCGTAGCCAGGAGCTTTCCGACGATTTTAAGCAGTTCGTCGATGGCGTTGACGCTGTGCATGCCAAGCTGCTCGATGTGTTTGCGCACGAGGGCGTTGAGCCCATCGACCCCAAGGGCGAGGCGTTCGATCCACTCGAGCACCAGGCCGTGGGGCGTGTCGAGGACGCATCGCAGTACGACGAGACCGTCAACGACGTGTACCAGAAGGGCTACCGCATGGCGGACCGCATCCTGCGCTCCGCGATGGTGACGGTGACCTACGGTGGCGAGA
>JAXKHW010000342.1:0-5217 GCA_036549635.1 Collinsella sp.
CCGACCGATCTTGAGCGCATCGACCCCTTGCCGGATTCAAACCCGGCAAGGGGTCGATAGCTTTGCAATTTCAAAAAGATGATTGAGGCAGAATGTCAATTCTGGTCTAACAGAGCCATAGTTGATGTTCGGGCGGGTGTTTGGCGCATGGCGTCGACCCCGCCCGCTTTTCTTTTTCTCGATAGGAGTGCCCATGATTAAGAATGAGAACGTCGAGGGCGAGCCTGCCTACGACGAGACGTACCGCCGCGGCCCCGTGGTCATGCGCGGCCCCATGATTCCTAAGGACAACACCTACGCCAACCTGCTGGCGCCCGAGGAGTCGACCGACTGGCTGCATGCCGATCCGTGGCGCGTACTGCGCATCCAGGCCGAGTTTGTCGATGGCTTTGGCGCACTTGCCGAGTTAGGGCCTGCGGTGACCATCTTCGGTAGTGCCCGCACGCCCAAGACGGACCCGGCCTACAAGGCGGCGCGCACGGTCGGCCGTAAGATTGCCCAGCGCGGCGTGGCGGTTATCACCGGTGGCGGCCCCGGCATCATGGAAGCGGCCAACAGGGGAGCGGCGAGTGTCAACGGCAAGTCAGTTGGCCTGGGCATTGAATTGCCGCACGAGCATGGGCTCAATAAATACGTGAACCTCGGCATGGACTTCCGTTACTTCTTTGTGCGCAAGACCATGTTCGTCAAATACAGCTCGGGCGCCATCGTGTTTCCCGGCGGCTTTGGCACGCTCGACGAGATGTTCGAGGTGCTCACGCTGGTGCAAACGCACAAGGTCAAGCGCATGCCCCTCGTGCTGGTGGGCACAGAGTACTGGCAGGGCCTGTTCGACTGGCTCAACGGCCCGGTGATGGACGCCGGTATGATCAGCCCGCTCGATCCCGAGCTCGTGCACATCACCGACGACCTCAACGAAGCCGTCGACATCGCCCTGAGCGGGCTGATGTAGATCAATCGTGCCCACGCGACATGAATACGCATGGCAATCTGATGTTATTTAACATCAGATTGCCATTTATATTGGGTATACTGGTGTAAAAGACGAGGGCGAGGAGGTCGCAAATGTCTACAGCAACAGTTAAGCCTACGACGGTTCGAATCGAAGAGGGGCTCAAGGAGCAGGCGACTGAGTTCTTGGATTCGGTCGGCCTCAGCCTCAATTCCTATCTCAATCTTGCCGTTCGGCAGCTGGTAAATCAGCGAAAGATTCCTTTTGAGATTGTAGGAAGGGCGGAGGTGCCCAACGAGGCGACGAGGCGTGCCATGGTGATCGCCGAGGCTCATGAGTTGGGGATTTTGCCGGACGATAGCCCGTCATTCAATAACGCTGATGAGCTTATGTCATTCCTCGATGAGGAATAGCGATGTTCGAGATTAAAGTCGAGGCTCAATTTAAGGTGGACTACAAACGAACGATGTGCATGCATCCGCAGCTAAAAAGTGAGTTTAAAGCGGCGGTTGCAGAGCTTGTGGCTCATGGGTCACTTCCGGCGGAGTATGGCGCCCACGAGCTCTCAAACCCGGGCGGAAACTACAACGGCCACATCGATTTCCACCTATCCGATGGCTTGGTCGATGTGGTCGTTCTTTATCTTCCCCATAAGACTAACCCAATGATTAGGCTGGTGAGAATGGGCACTCATCAGGAGCTGTTTCAGGGTCCGCTGGGCTGATCGCCGATTTCCAAGTTGTGGTGGAATAGGGATTGATTGGCGGCTAATAAGCCAAAAACAGTCCCTATTCCACCGCAACTGATGTGGGCGTCCCTAGTGAGTTGGCTGGTAGCGGGGGCAGTAGCTGATGGCGATGGCGTCGATGCCTACATGGGTGGCGATGGTGCAGCCGATGGGGCCGGTGCCGGCGTCTACATAGTCTTGGCCTGCGAGCGCTTGGCTGACGAGCTCTTGCTCCTCGGCGGCGCCGGTCGTGAGCACGCGCACGCTTGAACCCGGATGCTCAGCCAAAAACGCGAGGCAGTCGGCCATGGTGTTGACGACGATGCGCTTGGCGCCGCGGCCCTTCTTGATGGCCTTGATCTCGCCCGATTTCCACTCCGGCGAAACGGCCAGGCGAATGTTGAGCATCTGCGTGAGCTGGCCGGCGAGCTTGGGCGCGCGGCCGTTCTTAACGAGGTTCTCGAGCGTGCGGGGAATCAGCAGCAGGTGGGCGTCGGGCAGCGTCGCGCGGATCTGCGCCTCGGTCTCGTCCAGGCTGCGGCCGTCCTCGCGCATGGCCAGCGCGTACTCCACCAGCAGGCCCTCGGCACCCGAGCCGGTGCGCGAGTCGATGCAGCGCACGTCGAGTTCGTGCGTTTCGGCCGTCAGGCTGGCGTTGGCATAGCAGGCGGACCACTCGCTGCACAGTGAGATAAAGATGGCGCTATCATGGCCGTCGGCGAGCACGCGGTCAAAGAGTGCCTTGAACTCGCCGGCGCTCGGCTGCGAGGTGTGCGGCAGTTGCTCGGAGCCGGCCATGCGCGCGACGTATTCCTCGGCGGTAATCTGCACCTGGTCGAGCAGGTCCTCGCCCTCGATAATCACATGCAGCGGAATCACGTAAATGCCGAGCTCTTGAGCGTGGGCGGGGGAGATGTCCGACGTGGAGTCGGTTATGATGGCAAAAGACATAATTGCACCTTTCGTTGGGGCGCTTGCGCGCCGCCTTCTGAGAGCAAAGTGCGACAAGTATAGTAGAGTCGTTCCACATTACTAGGTTCAATTGTTGAATAGTCAACAGTTTGAAGTGTCGGTGTGGAAATCGTCAACTGGGGAAGAGGAATGCCGATGGAGGCGTTGGAGATAGGCAAACGGCCGGTCGTGTTGTTTGATTTCGATGGCACGGTGGCCGATACGGGTCGGGCGGTGATGACCTCGACGCGCAAGACGCTGGCTGCGCGCGGGTTTTCGGAGGCGCAGATGGGTGATCTGCGCCGCATGATCGGGCCGCCCCTGTGGAAGAGCTTTCACGACTTTTACGGCTTTTCCCGCGAGGAGTCGCTTGTGGTGGCCGATGAGTATCGCGTCTTTTTTGATGAGCTGGGACCGGAGGAGTATCCCGTGTTTGACGGGATCCCCGAGCTGCTGGATGGGTTAGCCGCCCGGGGCAAGCGTATGGCCGTGGCGACGTCGCGCATGGAGGCAAAGTGCATCGACATGGTGCGTGAGCTCGGGCTTTCTCAGTTTGAGGCGGTGGTTGGCATGAATCCGCCGCAGGGTCGCGAGACCAAGGCCGATTCGGTCCGCGATGCTCTGGCGGCGCTCGGCGCGACGGCCGACGTTGCCGTGATGATCGGCGATCGCTTTAACGATGTGGAGGGCGCGCACGCGATGGGCGTGCCGTGCATTGGCATCTATTCGGGCGCGGCGGCGCCGGGCGAGCACGAGGCGGCGGGTGCCGATGCAGTGGTGCACTCGGTGGCCGAGCTTGCTAAACTTTTCGCTATATAAGTACTTGATGTGAGGGGCGGGCGTACCCGTCGCTCATTGGTAAGGAGGCAGTCCATGAATCAGGTGGAGCAGAGCGTCGCTGAGTATGTCGACGAGGTCTGGGAGGATGTCGTCGCCGATATCGAGCAGCTGGTGAGTTATCCGTCCGTAGCCGTTGCTGCCGATGCGGAGCCTAGCGCGCCGTTTGGCCGCCCGGTTCGTGATGCGCTCGATTGCGCGCTCGGCATTGCGCAAAAGCTCGGCTACCAGACGAGCGACGACGAGGGCTATGTGGGCATTGCCGATATCCCGGGTCGCGGCGACAAGCAGCTCGCGACCATCTGCCACGTGGACGTGGTGCCCGCCGGCCCCGGCTGGAACACCGACCCGTTTGCGATGGAGCGTCGCGAGGGATGGCTGCTCGGCCGTGGCGTGATTGATGACAAGGGTCCGGCGGTGTTGTCGCTCTACGCCGGTGCCTACCTGCTCAAGCACGGCATTGTGCCGCGCTATACCTTCCGCGCGCTGCTGGGCTGCGATGAGGAAGTGGGCATGTCCGACGTTCACCATTATCTGGAGAACCACGCAGACCCCGACTTTTTGTTTACGCCCGATGCCGAGTTCCCGGTCTGCAATGCCGAGAAGGGCCAGTTTGGGGCGACGTTTGTGAGCCCCAAGATCGATGGAGGGCGCATCGTATCGTGGAGCGGTGCCGAGGCGAGCAACACCATTCCGTCGCAGTCTATCTGCGAGCTTGCGATTGCCGCCGATGAACTGCCGGCGCCGGTCGAGAACGCCGATCGCCTTGAGATCACGACACTCGATAACGGGCATGCGCAGATTTTTGCCCACGGCATTGGCGGTCATGCCTCGATGCCTGAGGGCACTATCAACGCTGTCGGCCTGATCGTGGCGTATCTGCGCGAGGCCGAGGACGCGTTTGGCGCCCGTGACAAGCGCCTGTTGACGCCCGCCGAGCACGAGTTTGTCAAGTTTTTGGCCTTTGTGCATGCGGACGCCTATGGCCGCGGCCTGGGTATCGATGCGACGAGTCCGGCGTTTGGCCCGCTTACCTGCAACGCTGGCGTCATCCGCGTGGCGGATGGCCATATTGAGCAGGTCATCGACGTGCGCTTCCCCGACAGCACGAGTGCCGATACCATCCGCGAGCAGCTCGAGCCGCTCGTGGGCCGTTTTGGCGTGACGTGCCGTGTGGGTCGTGCGAAGGTGCCGTTCTCGGTGTCTGCCGACGATCCGGCCGTGAAGGCGCTTATTGATACCTATAACGAGTTTACAGGCAAGCATGCTGAGCCCTTTGCTATGGGCGGCGGCACGTACGCGCGCAACTTTGCCCGCGCCGTCTCGTTTGGCCCCGAGGAGATCGGCCTGGAGCTGCCCGCATGGGGCGGCCAGATGCACGGTTCCAACGAGTGCGCCAACGAGGAACAGCTCAAGCAGGCGCTCAAGATCTACATCGTGGCCATCCTGCGCCTCAACGAACTCGAACTATAGTTACGCGGTTTTACCAAACCGCGTAACCAGTCGACGCTACAAGCCCGCCAGAGCGGCAATCTGCCTTTCAACTTCGGTGGCATGATCAAAAGATCAATGCCACCTTGTTTCAAGGCACCTTGCTCGCTCTGGCGGGCTTTCGCTGTCGTCGCCAAAACATCGGCGTTGCTGGGGTAGTCATTGGGTGTTCCTATAGTTTTGTCAACCGTCGGGGCTACTCCCGGTAGGGCACCCGGTCGCGCATCACGGCGTATATCGCCCTGAGCCGCTTCCTCGC
>JAXKHW010000343.1:0-5328 GCA_036549635.1 Collinsella sp.
AAAACGCCCCTAAGCGAGCAAGGTGACGTGAAATGAAAGGGCGCTGACCTTCTGGTCGCGCCCTTGAAATTGAACGTCAGATTGCCGCTTAGGGGCGTTTGCAGCGTCGAGCAGTTACGGCGTTTGGTAAAACGCCGTAACGAACTACCGCGTAACTCCCCTAGCTCAGCATTGCATCCATCATCTCGGAGTTGACGGAGTCGTCGGCAGACCACTTGCCGTCGTCGTTGCAGGTGTACTTGAAGATAACCGTGGTCTTCCTGGGCTCGGTGGCCTTGGTCACATCGACCATAACCTGACCGGCCATCTTGTACAGCTCGTCATCGGAAGGAACCGTATCAAGCGCGGCGACCTTCTCCTGATACTGGGTGGAGAAGTCCTCGACAATCTTGTTCATAGACTTGCAGGTGATGGAGACCTCGGCGGTCGCGACACCCTTGTCTTCGTCGACCGTCACGTCGCCGATCTTGTAGTCAAAGCCCTCGAGATAGGTCTTGGCATACTCCTTGGGATCGATACCCAGCTGCTCGAACTCGTCGCCCGAAGCTTCCTCCAGACCAGAAAGGAAGTCGTCGCCACCGTTCTTGACCTCGTCAAACTGAGTCGTAAGATCCTCGGTAATGAGTTCCTCGACCGAAGGGCCTCCGCAACCGGAAAGCAAGACCACGCATGCAACCAAGACGGCCATGAGGGGCGCAAGCAGCAGCTTCTTTTTCATGTTGTTCCTCCCAATAAGCGGCACCGTGCTTCCCAGACACGGCGCACGTTGTAATAAGTAAGCCCATACTATCCACTTATGAACACCCTCGGCAACGCGAAGGCGTGGTCGGTTCGTTTTAGCGTCCGAACGGTTTGCAAGCCCGCCCAACGTGCAATAAAACGCTTCCCCACGGTGCAATAAAAAAGGTGGCCGGAAAACCCGACCACCCTTGCACATCCTTTGGACGCCGCAGTTTACTTGCGAACGACCTTAACGATGGCGTCACCGGCGGCGACGGCGGAGTCGGCCTCGACGGTAAGCTCGACATCGGCAAACTCGGCGGTGTTGGACACGGCCACGACGACGCAGTCCTTGTAACCGGCAGCGGCGATCTTGGCGCGGTCGATCTTGAGTATGGGCTGGCCAGCCTTCACAACGTCGTCGGCCTTGACGAAGCCCTCGAAGCCATCGCCGTTCATGTTGACGGTATCGACGCCAACGTGCACCAGAACCTCGATGCCGCTATCGGACTGCAGACCCACGGCGTGACCCATGGTGACGGTCACCTTACCGTCGCAGGGAGCGTAGACCAGATCGTCCTCGGGCCACACGGCACAGCCCTTGCCCAGAACCTCGCCACCAAAGACGGGATCGGGCACGTCGGCCATCTTGATGACCTTGCCCTTGACGGGCGAGCACAGCACGTCGGCGTCGGCAGAAGCAGAGATGGAGGCCGGAGCAGCGGCAGCCGCGGGCTCAGCCTTCTTCTTGAACATATCAAACAGACCCATACGTTTTCTCCTCTTGATTAAGCGCAACGTTGTGCGCATGCCTACGGTAATTATAGTGCCAAATGGTTCGAATGCTAAGGTGGGGACTCGAATCGCGAGCCCTTCTCGGTAGTGCTCGTGGGATGAGCATCTCCTTTGCATCGCGGTTCGATAAGCCGAGTATCGCCCACGCGCGGGACGGGCAGAAGCGGGCACGCCAAACCCGATACTTCTTTTCGCTCTCGAGTCCTGCCGCCGCCCCGTCCCTGACACTTCCTGATACCGACCGAAACGTGCCAAAATAAACCCGTCCCTTTTTGGTAGGTTTGGCGAGTGTGGATTTTCGGACGCTTAACTAACGAGCGTGGATAATCTCCCACTTTGACTTTGAGGCCGTCACCGAGCCAAAAACGGGAGATTATCCACGTTCATTTTGGATGACCCCCTTGTACCAAGCCGAGCTCCATGGTCAAGTAATAACGACTTCTCATCATTAGATTGTTTACATCAATTCTAATAATTATTTAATCCTTAAACTCGTTATTAGAATTGATATGATTAGCCTAATAACGAGTTTCCGGCACTAAAGATATGGAGGGCGCGATGCAAATCGAGGAGAACGGCCAGGGAACGCTCCGCAATAATCTATCGGGGAAATTGGCTTACTATTCGTTTTTTCCAACGCCCTTGCAATCATTGAGGCAGCTAAACCTCACCGAGGAAACCTATCGCACGCTTTCCGCATGCTCACGAAAGCTTGGAGAGCTTGAAGGCATGCTCTACTTTGTTCCCAACGCCGACATGTATCTGACAATGTACGTGCGCAAAGAAGCACTCCTTTCTTCGCAAATTGAAGGAACCCAGTGCACGTTTGACGACCTACTTAGTCCATCGCAAACACAACTCCATCATAAAGATGTCGCAGACGTCGTGAATTACGTCCGTGCTGTCGACCGCGGCGTAGAACTGCTCAAAAAGATGCCCTTGTGCACGAGACTTCTTAGGCAAGTTCATGCGGTCCTGCTGGACGGAGTGCGCGGAACGGAGAAGAATCCAGGCGAGCTGCGCTCCTCACAAAACTGGATTGGCCCTTCAGGCTGCACCATTGCAACTGCATCGTTCATCCCTCCAAACATTGAAGATTTGAGCAACACGCTCCAGGACCTCGAACGATTTATCAATGAGCCTCAAGTCGAAATGGATCCGATCGTGCGGGCGGCGCTCGTCCATTACCAATTTGAAACTGCCCATCCATTCCTAGACGGAAACGGTCGCCTGGGCAGGCTTCTCATTACACTTATGCTCATCAATGATGGCGTTCTTCATTCTTGCTTGTTCTATCCATCGTTCCAGTTCAAGAAAAATCGAAGCGAGTACTACCGACAACTCACATCCGTAAGGGAACGAGGAACTTACGAGGAATGGATAGAGTTTTTCTGCGCCAGTCTTCTTGAGAGTGCGAAGGACTCGGTAGGGTCTTTAAAGAGTCTTGTTGATCTCCACAACCGTTCGACGGCAGCTATTACCGAAAATCTCGGAAGGACTGCCGCAAACGGACAAAGGCTGCTGAGCCTTCTTGAAGAGCATCCCATCCTCGACACCGCATTTATCGCTGCCCGACTCGATATCGGTAGGAGCACCGCGAGCTCGCTCGTCAAATCATTTGAAGAATTGGGTATCCTCCGTCCACTCGACGAGTCAAGACAGAGATACCGACAGTACGGGTATGAAGAGTATCTTTCGATTCTCAGGGAAGACGCTGAGCCGATTAGATAGGCACCGCAGCCCAGCCATATTAAAACGAGCGTGGATAATCTCCCACTTTGAGTCCACACGGGGGCCAAAAACGGGAGATTATCCACGCTCATTTCTGACTAGTCATTGGGGACGTTCTTAAACGACTAGTCAAACAAGAACGTCCCCAACGACCACTCCGGCAACGCCGATGTTTTGGCAACGACAGACACTATGACCCAATCCGAGGGCACTAAAAAGATAGGAGCCCCCGCTCGTGACCGCGGGTCGGGGCTGCGACAATGATGTCGAAGTGCCATAGGCGCAGCCGCGCCGCAACGAGGTTGGGAGGCTCCCATGCCAAAGTATTCTACCGCGTTCGGGATGGACGTCCACCTGAGGTCGACCACCGTCTGCGCCCTCGACGCGGACACCGGCGAGGCCGTGACGAGGAGGTTCCCCGGCAACCCCTGGGGTGAGATCGCCGGGTGGATGGATGGGTTCCCCGGGCCGTCGCTCGCGGCCTACGAGAGCGGCTACCTCGGCTTCGCCCCGCAGCGGGAGCTCGCCGGGCTCGGCATCGAGTGCGTCGTCGCCGCGGTCTCGAAGATCCCCAGGTCGGCCGCCGACTCGGCCTCCAAGAACGACAGGAACGACGCCGCCAGGATGGCCAAGGCGATACTCGCCCACGACATCTCCCCCGCATGGGTCCCCTCCCCCGAGGTCGAAGGCATCAGGGACCTCGCCGGCACCTACGACGGGGCGACCGCGCGCCTGGCGACCGCCAAGCAGCGGCTGCTCGCCTTCCTCGCAAAGCGAGGGTTCGTCTACGGCGGCACCACGCCCGCCGGCAACCCGAGGAAGTACTGGACCTACGACTTCCTGAGGTGGCTCGACAAGGTCAGGCCGGAGGACGACGGCGGGGTTCGGACGCTCGCCGCCCTGAGGAACGAGGTCGAGGCCGCGGCGGAGGCCCGGGCGGACCTGCTCTCCGAGTACAGGGCCGCCGTGGATGCCAGCCCGATCGCCGCGGAGGTGGCCGCCCTCCAGTCGATCAAGGGCTGCGCCTTCGCGCTGGCCGCGGCCTTCTCGGCCGAGGTCGGCGACTTCACGAGGTTCCGTTCCGGAAGGCAGGTCACGGCCTATTTCGGCCTCGCGCCGAGCCAGAGGTCGAGTGGCGACTCCGTGCGGCTCGGAGGCATCAGCGGTGCGGGCAACGCGCTCGTGAGGAAGCTGGCCGTTGAGGGTTCATGGTGCTACGCCGCGGCACGGCACCAGCCGAAGCTCATGCCAAGGGACACGGGCGTGCCCCTCGAGATAAGGATGCACGGGAGGAAGGGGTCCGAGCGGCTCCTGCGGCGGCGCGAGGAGATGCTCGCCCGCGGCATGCCCGCGGCGAAGGCCAACGCGGCCACCGCGGCCGAGCTCGTGAGGTGGCTCTGGGCCCTCGGCATGATGTGCCGGGAGGGCGCGGAATAGACATAGCCCCCGTCCCGGCGAGCCGGGCGGCCTTCGGGGATACCCCCTATTTCGCTGTGCGCGCGGAGCCCTCCGCATGCGCCTCGACAGACTTGGGGAACCCCGCCGAAGGAATGGAGTGCGGGCCGGCAGAACGGTATCCGCGGATATGAGACTGAGCCGAAGGCGTCGATGACATGCCGGGGGCGGACCGGGACGGGTTAACGGCAGGCCCCGCCGACCGATTGCAAGCGGTCGGCGGGGCCATTGTGGCTCTTGACAGCGGATTGGGTCATATGAGCGAAAGCCCGCCAGAGCGAGCAAGGTGCCTTGAAACGAGGCGGCATTGATCTTCTGGTCATGCCGCCGAAGTTGAAAGGCAGATTGCCGCTCTGGCGGGCTTGCAGCGTCGGCTGGTTACGCGGTTTGGTAAAACCGCGTAACTACTACTCCCGAGCTCCGTACTGCTCGTAGTAAGCGTCGATGGCGGCCTTGAGCTCGTCATCGATGACGACCTTGCCATCGATCTCGTGGTTGTAGAGGGTCTCGACGACCTCGGCCATGGAAACGATGCTCGCAACGGGGAAACCGTACTTGGCCTCGATCTCCTTCTGTGCGGTGGTCACGCCGCCCTTGCCGACCTCCATGCGGTTGAGGGACACGATC
>JAXKHW010000344.1:0-4003 GCA_036549635.1 Collinsella sp.
AGGCAAACCCCCTGACCGGTCTGACCCACAAGCGCCGTCTGTCCGCACTCGGCCCTGGTGGTCTTGCCGGCCACAAGTCCGGCTCCAGCCGCCGCACCAACGTGCCGACGGCCGTCCGCGACGTTCACAATTCGCACTACAGCCGCATGTGCCCGATCGAGACCCCCGAAGGCCCCAACATCGGCCTGATCGGCTCGCTCGCCCTCTACGCCCGCGTCAACGAGTATGGCTTCATCGAGGCTCCGTTCCGTCGCGTCGAGAACGGCGTTGCCACCGACCAGATCGACTGGATGACCGCTGACGAGGAAGAGAAGCACGTCATCGCGCCGGCCAACACGCCGCTCGATCCCAAGACCAACGAGTTCATCACGACCGATGCCGAGGGCAAGATCGTTCGTCCACATACCGTGATCGCCCGTACCCGCGACTTCGACGGCTCCTTCGGCGCTCCCGCCGACGTGCCTGTCGAGGACGTCGACTACATGGACGTCTCGCCGCGTCAGATGCTCTCCGTCGCAGCCACGCTGATTCCGTTCCTCGAGCACGACGACGCCAAGCGTACGCTCATGGGCGCCAACATGCAGCGTCAGGCCGTGCCGCTGGTTCACCCCGCCGCTCCCTATGTCGGTACCGGCATGGAGCGTCGCGCCGCCCTGGACTCTGGCGAGGTCACTCTGGCCAAGAACGCCGGCGAGGTCATCTTTGCCGACGCCGCCAAGATCATCGTCAAGCATGCCGGCGGCATGGACGAGTATCACCTGGCCAAGTACCAGCGCTCCAACCAGTCCACCTGCATCAACCACCGTCCGCTCGTGCGCGTCGGTGACACCGTTGAGCAGGGCGAGCCCCTGGCTGACGGTCCTTCGACTGATCATGGCGAGCTCGCACTGGGTCAGAACCTCACCGTGGCATACATGCCGTGGGAAGGCTTCAACTACGAGGACGGTATCGTCGTGTCCGAGCGCCTGGTGGCCGAGGACCTGCTGACGACCATCAACATCACCCGTCACGAGATCGACGCCCGCGACACCAAGCTCGGTCCCGAGGAGATCACCCGCGAGATCCCGAACCTCTCCGAGGACATGCTTGCCAACCTCGACGAGGACGGCATCATCCGCATCGGCGCCGAGGTCGGCCCTGGCGACATCCTGGTCGGCAAGGTCACGCCTAAGGGCGAGAGCGCTCTGACCGCCGAGGAGCGCCTGCTGCGCGCCATCTTTGGTGCCAAGGCCCACGACGTTCGCGACACCTCCCTTAAGATGCCTCACGGCGCTTACGGCCGCGTCATCGACGTCGTCCGCTTTAGCCGCGAGAACGGCGACGATCTGGCCCCCGGCGTCAACGAGCAGGTGCGCGTCTACGTCGCCCAGCGTCGTAAGATCCAGCAGGGCGATAAGATCGCCGGTCGCCACGGCAACAAGGGTGTTATCTGTAACGTTCTGCCGGTCGAGGACATGCCCTACATGGCTGACGGTACCCCGATCGACGTTATCCTCAACCCGCTGGGCGTTCCTTCGCGTATGAACGTCGGCCAGCTGCTCGAGTGCCACCTTGGCTGGGCTGCTGCCTGCGGTTGGGATACCGAGCAGGCCGACTCCGACAAGTACGTCCCCGGTCCGTTCTTCACCGCGACGCCCGTCTTCGACGGCGCCAAGGAGGACGAGATCGCCGAGGTCATCCGTCGTGCCAACAAGAACATGCTCAACAAGGCCACCGCTGCCTTTGGCGATCACATGCGTCCCGAGTTTGTCACCCAGCTTGACGAGCGCGGCAAGACCCGTCTGTTCGACGGCCGCACCGGCGAGGAGTTCCGCGAGCCCATTACCGTGGGTACGTCCTACATCCTTAAGCTCGGCCACATGGTCGACGACAAGATCCACGCCCGTTCGACCGGCCCTTACAGCCTGGTTACCCAGCAGCCGCTGGGCGGCAAGGCTCAGTTCGGCGGCCAGCGCTTCGGCGAGATGGAAGTTTGGGCACTGTACGCATACGGTGCTGCCAACGTCCTGCAGGAGATCCTGACCGTCAAGTCCGACGATACCGTGGGCCGCGTCAAGACCTACGAGTCCATCGTCAAGGGCGAGAACGTTCCGGTTCCGGGTATCCCCGAGTCCTTCAAGGTTCTCGTCAAGGAGATTCGTTCGCTCGCACTGGACATCGAGCCCATGCACGATGCCGACGAGGACGCCTCCGCCCCTGTGACCGCCGAGGAGACCTCTGCTCTCGACGACCTGGCTGCGCTCGCCGGCGTTGACGCCGACGTCGAGGCCCAGGATGCCGAGACCGCCGAGGCACCCGAGGCTGTCGCCGCCACGACCACTGATAAGGAGTAGTTGACTGTGGCAGATTTCGAAGCTACTGATTTTGACTCGGTAAAGATCTCCCTTGCCTCCGCCGACCAGATCCGTTCCTGGTCGCACGGTGAGGTCAAGAAGCCGGAGACCATCAATTACCGTACCCTCAAGCCCGAGAAGGACGGCCTGTTCTGCGAGAAGATTTTCGGTCCCGCCAAGGACTGGGAGTGCTCCTGCGGCAAGTACAAGGGCATCCGCTTTAAGGGCATCGTTTGCGAGCGCTGCGGCGTCGAGGTCACCTCGGCCAAGGTGCGTCGCGACCGCATGGGCCACATCGAGCTCGCCGCTCCCGTGTCCCACATCTGGTACTTCAAGAGCCCCACGAGCTTCCCGATGAGCCGTATGCTCGACATCAAGTCCAAGGACCTCGAGAAGGTTCTGTACTTTGCCAGCTACATCATCACCGAGGTCGACTACGAGGCTCGCGAGGCCGACGCCGACGACCTGCGCGAGGAGCTCGCCGCCGATCTGGAAGAGATCGATGCCGAGTGCGCCCGCCAGATCGAGTCCCTCAAGGAGCAGGGCAACCCCGAGAACTTTGACGAGTTCTCCGACGAGGAGCCGCTGACCCCCGAGGAGATCGCCTCTGGCATCGTCGACATCGAGGAAGAGTGCAAGGACGAGAAGCAGCTCCGCACGGACGCCTTCAACGCCTTCATGAAGCTCACCGAGCGCGACCTCATCTCCGATGAGCCGCTGTTCCGCGAGATGACCCGTTACTACTCCATGTACTTCAAGGGTGGTATGGGTGCCGAGGCCGTCCGCGACCTGCTCGCTGCCATCGACCTCCCCTCCGAGGCCGAGAAGCTCAAGGCCATCATCGCCGACGAGGATTCCCAGAAGCAGAAGCGCGAGAAGGCCGTCAAGCGCCTCGAGGTCGTTGACGCCTTCCTGAAGGGCGGCAACAGCCCCGCGAACATGATCCTGGACGTCATCCCGGTCATTCCGCCCGATCTGCGCCCGATGGTCCAGCTCGATGGCGGCCGCTTCGCCGCGTCCGACCTCAACGACCTGTATCGTCGCGTGATCAACCGTAACAACCGACTCAAGCGCCTGCTCGACCTGGACGCCCCTGCGATCATCGTGAACAACGAGAAGCGCATGCTCCAGGAGTCCGTGGATGCCCTGTTCGACAACGGCCGTCGTGGTCGCCCGGTCTCTGGCCGTGGCGGTCGCCCACTCAAGTCGCTCGCCGAGGCCCTCAAGGGCAAGCAGGGTCGCTTCCGTCAGAACCTGCTGGGTAAGCGTGTCGACTACTCCGGCCGTTCGGTTATCGTTACCGACCCCAAGCTGCTGCTGCACCAGTGCGGTCTGCCCAAGACCATGGCGCTGGAGCTCTTCAAGCCCTTCGTCATGAAGCGCCTGGTCGAGCTTGGCAAGGTCGAGAACATCAAGGGCGCCAAGCGCGCTATCGACCGCGGTGCCACCTTTGTGTGGGACATCCTCGAAGAGGTCATCGACGGCCGCGTCGTGCTGCTCAACCGTGCACCGACCCTGCACCGTCTGTCCATCCAGGCCTTTGAGCCGGTGCTGGTCGAGGGCAAGGCTATCCACCTGCACCCGCTGGTCTGCTCGCCCTTCAACGCCGACTTCGACGGCGACCAGATGTCTGTCCACGTGCCGCTGTCCAGCCAGGCTCAGGCCGAGGC